>JBKGZD010000169.1:0-5309 GCA_046545795.1 Bacteroidales bacterium
TATGAAAAATAATTTTTTTATTACAGGACTTCCCAGATCAAGAACAAGTTGGTTAGCAAATTTTTTTACTTATAATGATTCATTTTGTTTTCATGAAGGAACAAGGTTTTGTTTTAATATGAATGATTTTATGGAATTGATGAAATCTCATAGCGCTAATAATATTGGTAACGCCGATCCTGCACTGCTCTATATCATGGATGATGTAGTTAAAAAATTTCCTTCTGCTCCGGTAGTGCTTGTGGAAAGAGAGTTGCATGAAACCATAGATAGTTTCATTGATTTCTATACGAGCTTTGAATACAAGAGCATACAGGAATGGATAGAGGATTTATTTGAGATTATGGCGAAAATCAAACAAAAGTTTGAGGTATTAACCATTCAGCATGATGAATTGAATTCTATAGAAGGATGTAAAAAAATATGGAATTATTTATTGCCTGGTGAGACTTTTGATGAGAAAAGATGGACTCTGCTTGATGAATTGTACATCAATAAATTGGTGGATAAACATTCGAGTCATGTTATGAAAAAAAGTATATATCACCATCATATAAAATATTTTTAAAATTTGATAACCACAGAATTAAGCGTGATTTCAACGTTTTCAGTTTTGTGGTGAAAAAAGTAGCCGCTAGTCCATCCAATCAGGCTTCCCAGTAACACATCGGAAAGCCAGTGTTTGTTTTTATACACTCTGTTAAAGGCAACTGAGGCTGGCACAAGATATATCCACCTTGAATATTCTTCTGCATATGGAGTGAAAAATGCGAAAGCCAGGCTGGCATGACCTGATGGCAATGATTTGTAATGATTGCTGTTATTCCTGAGTATTGGCATGGAACGAAAATGATACGGACCTTTATCCATATAAGGTCTTGTTCTGCCAAATATCTGTTTTCCTCCTTCCGTTAGAATTGCTGTGGATAGAATGCTTTTAAAAGCAGTCGCGGATGTTGTTTTTAACCTTTCATTGCCAATAGCCCAGCTCCCTCCGTAAACGATTGCATTTAAAGGAATAATTATTTTTTTATTGCCAAGATGGTAGAATGCATCTGCATAATCTGTCAGAAATCTCGTTTGATTGTCAAGGGTAAATCTGTTTATATTATCATCATAAATAAATGCGGTTGTTAGCAATACTGATGATGCACCTCCTACACGCAACATTGTTTTTTTATCTGTGGAATCAAGAAATGTTTTTTGTCCATAAATATGCCCTGATATCAGGAATATAAGACAAAAAAAGCCAAGGTGTATATATTTAATCATACCACAAATTTAGAAAAAGAAGGCATAAATAATAATGCTGTTTCATAATAACAATTGGTTATTTGACTTAAGTTTAATATTTTAGTAGATTCAGCGATTAACTTACTGGATTGAAATTTTAAAATTAAGTAATATGGCAGATTTATTCAGAGCAATACGGGTTTACGAAAAAGAAGACGGGGAGTTTGGACAGGAAATACAACAGTGTAATCTTGACGAACTACCAGCGAATAATACTTTAATCAGGGTGAGATATTCTTCATTAAATTTTAAAGATGCGTTGTCTGCCACCGGACATAAAGGAGTAACTAAACAATTCCCGCATACCCCTGGAATTGATGCTGCAGGGGAAATAGTTGAAACAACTTCAACAGACTTTAAAGTTGGCGAAGAAGTTATTGTCACAGGTTTCGACCTCGGTATGAATACCTGGGGTGGTTTTTCACAATATATAAGGGTTCCTGATAGCTGGTTGATACATAAACCGGAGAGGATGAGTATGAAATACGCCATGAGTCTGGGTACTGCAGGACTCACAGCCGGTTTGTCTGTCTCGGAATTGTTCCTGAATGATGTTGAAGACAGGGGTACTATTGTTATTACTGGAGCAACTGGCGGTGTGGGAATTATTGCCCTGACATTATTATCACGATATGATTATAAGAGAGTTGTTGTATCAGGGAATAAAAAGAAATATGACTTACTTGAAAAACTTGGAGCAGATCAAATAATACCCCGGGAAAAATTTTATAATGAAAAAAATAAACCATTGTTAAAGGGAGAATATTCCGGGGCAATAGATGTTGCCGGAGGTAAAATACTTTCAACTCTCTTGAGTAAAATGTCCTATGGAGGTACAGTTACCTGCTGTGGACTGGTAGATTCACCAGAGCTTCATACCACAGTATTCCCTTTTATTCTCAGGGGAATACGATTGATTGGAATAGATTCTGTCGAATCCGACTTGCATTACAGGAAGAAAATCTGGCATATGTTTGCCAATGAATGGAAATTTGATTTTTACCCTGAAACCATACATGAAATCGGTATGGAGCAAGTGCCTGAGTATATCCCCAAAATTTTAAACGGAGAAATTACTGGACGAACTGTAATAAATATTGATTAAACTATTCCTTTAGGTTTGCATCAAATCAATTAATTGAAGTATAAACTTTAAAATTAGTTTTTATGAGGCGATGTATCCTAATTATCACAGGTGTTCTATTATCTGTTTCCACCAGTTTGTTTTCTCAGTCAGAGAAAAAAACTTTGGAAATTTCTGATTTAATAGAATGGAAAAATATTGATAACAAAAAGATTTCCAATGATGGAGAGTTGGTTTCATATGAAGTTAAACCCTTTAAAGGGGACGGAACTTTATATCTTTGGAATTCCAATACCAATTCGGAAAAAGTTTTTGACAGGGGTGTTAACTCCGGTTTTGCAGCAAACTCAGAGTACCTTGTTTTTAAAATTAAGCCCTTCAAAGATTCTATAAGGGAAATGAAACTGAATGATGTTCCTGACAAAAAACTGACAAAAGACTCTTTGGGGATCTATCTGTTTGATTCTGGGGAATTAATAAAAGAAGAAAGAATAAAATCATTTCAACTTCCTGATGAGGAGTCAGGCTGGATGGTATATCACCATGAAAAACCAAAGGAGGATGAAAAAGATGAGAAAAATGGGAGTAATGGAAAGGCGGATAAATCTGCCCCGGAAGGTACCCGGTTAACTATTTTTAATCCCTTGAAAGACAAGAAATATCAATTTGATGAAGTTACTGATTACAAGATATCTGAAAATGGAAACTTGATTTCTTTTGTTCAGTTAGAGAATGATAGTTTGCTTAATTCCACTGTGGTTGTCTTTGATACAAGAAAAGAACAATCTAACGAAATCTTTAGTGAAGAAGGATTAAGTAAAAATATTACCATCGATCACGATGGAAAACAGCTTGCTTTTATTCATTCTTTTGATACTACTGAAACTAAGGTGTTTAATTTATATTACTGGCAGAAGAAAAAATCTGATTCTCCTCAAAAGCTTGTGGATACTTTGACTTCTGAAATTCCGGAAAAATGGACTGTTGGTGAGTATGGAAGTATTTATTTTTCTGAGAATGATGAACGACTTTATTTTGGAACTAAAGAAAGGGAACAAGAAGAACCTGAGGATACTCTGCTTAAGGAAGAAAAAGTTGAAGTGGATGTGTGGACCTGGAAAGATTCTCTTCTACAGCCTCAACAGTTAGAGCAAAAGAAAAGAGAAGAAAGACGAACATATTTAGCTGTTTATCATATTAACGATGACAAGATAGTTCAACTTGCAGATAAAAAGGTACGTAATGTGGAGCCTATCTTAAAAGGAGATGGAGATGTGGCAATCGGTAAAAATTATCAGCCATACCTGAAAAAAACTTCGTGGGAGAGCCCATCTTACAAAGATGTTTACCTTGTGGATGTTAATACCGGTGAAAAGGAATTGATAAAGGAAGAAATTCAATCTTTGATTGATATATCCACAGGGGGAGATTATCTCTATTGGTATTCTTATGCCGATAGCAACTGGTATTCTTATGGTATTGATAATAAGCAGGAGGTTAATCTAACAGAAGAAATTGATGCGCCTTTATATGATGAGGAACATGATTATCCAAGAGACCCTTCTTCTTATGGATATGCAGGGTGGACTGAAGATGACGAAAATTTATTAATCTATGACAAGTATGATATTTGGAAGTTAGACCCTGCAGGCAAAAAAGAGCCTGTAAATATTACCAATGGATATGGCAGAGAGCATCATATACGCTTTCGCTATAGAGAATTGGACGAAGAACGCGAATTTATTAATCCCAAAGATGATTTATTCTTGAGAGCTTTCGATGAAGATACAAAAGCTTCCGGATATTTTACAGCTGGCCTTAAGGGAAATAAGAATCCTCAAAAATTGATAATGGGAGATTATTCTTATTACACGCCAACCAAAGCTATGGATGCTGATAAAATAATCTGGCAGAGATCTTCATTCAGACAATTTCCTGATTTATGGTATAGCTCCCTGGATTTTGACAACCCACAGAGAATATCTAATGTAAATCCTCAGCAGGATGAATACATATGGGGTGATGTTGAATTAGTCGAATGGAACACAACAGATGGTACTGAGGAAGAAGGCCTGCTTTACACCCCGGAAAATTTTGACCCGGATAAAAAGTATCCCATGATAGTGTATTTTTACCGCTTATCTTCAGACAGATTGCACAGTTACCATCTTCCACGGCCAAGTCGTTCAACGATAAATGTTTCACATTATGTTAGTAATGGTTATGTAGTATTTATTCCTAATATTCGCTACAAAACTGGATATCCCGGAGAAAGTGCATATAATTATGTAGTTGGTGGAACCCAGGCATTATTAAATACAAGAGATTTTATTGACAAAGACAGGATAGGATTACAAGGCCAAAGTTGGGGTGGCTACCAGATTGCGCATATCATAACAAAAACAGACATGTACGCGGCAGCTTCTGCTGGAGCCCCTGTAACAAATATGACCAGTGCATATGGTGGTATCCGCTGGGGCACAGGTAAAAGCCGTATGTTCCAGTATGAAGAGACGCAAAGTCGTATAGGGGGTACTCTCTGGGAAAAACCGCTTCACTATATTGAAAATTCCCCGCTTTTCTATGCACCAAAAGTTAATACACCTTTGCTTATGAGGCATAATGATGCTGATGGAGCTGTGCCATGGTACCAGGGTATTGAATATTTCGTGGCGCTTAGAAGGCTAAATAAACCGGTTTGGATGTTGAATTATAACGATGCACCACATAACGAAAGAGCGGATAGTCCAAACAGAAAGGACTTCAGTATTCGAATGAAACAATTTTTTGACCATTATCTAAAAGACAAGCCAGCACCGGTTTGGATGGAAAAGGGAATACCTGCCACTGAAAAAGGTAAAACCAGGGGATACGAACTTGTAGAATAATAGTAACATAAAGAAAAAAAAGGATTAACCCAATAAGTCAGATG
>JBKGZD010000170.1:0-5226 GCA_046545795.1 Bacteroidales bacterium
TCATAAAAACTCTCCCTGAAAGCAGTAAACTCATCTTTTCCGCCAAAAATTATTCTTTTCCAGAAGGCTTTTAAAAATCCGAAGCCATAACCAAAAAGCTGAACATAGCTGGTAACTATTGACAAGAAAGCAATTGATGCATTTTTGTTCTTTATCATTGAATCAAAAAACAAAAGGATAATATGCACCAGGTTTGGAATTAAAAAATACGGGGAGACAATGAATGCTAAAATCACCAGCAGTATTGTGCCAATGGTGAAGAGTGCAGGGGCAAAGTGTACCAGTTTCAGGGATTGCGGGTGCCTTTTGTAAAGATTGATTCTTGCAATGCCTGAATTGAAAACCTGCTTGAAGAATTGCCTCAGATTCGTCCTTCTTTTATGGTAAACATAAGCCTCCGGGATGAGTTTCGTGTGAAATCCATTTTCAATTATCCGTATGCTCATGTCGATATCTTCTCCAAAGCGCAGTTTGGAAAAGCCTTGTGTTTTATCGAACACTTCCCTTGAATAACCCATATTAAAGCTTCTCGGGAAAAATTTGTCGAGTTTTTTCTTTCCGCCGCGGATACCTCCTGTAGTGAAAAAAGAAGTCATTGAATAATTAATGGCTTTTTGCAATTTTGAAAAGCTTGTATGCGCCCTGTCAGGTCCTCCGAAAGCATCTACATAATTATTTACTAATTCGGTCTGCACAGTTTCAAAGTAATGCGGAGGAAGAATGCAATCTGAATCCAGAAATATACAATAATTCCCTTCAGCTCTTTCGTAGCCATAGTTTCTGCTTTGCCCGGGTCCTGAATTGGGCTTAAAGAAATATCTGATGTCCAGTTCTCCTTTATAGTTATCAACTATGGTGTCACTTTTCAAATCAGAACCATCTTCTACAATGACGACCTCAAAATCCTTCCTTGTCTGTTTGGTAAGACTCTCCAGCAATTCTTCTACCTCATTGGGTCGGTTGTAAACAGGTACGATCAGTGAAAATTTCAGTTTTGATTGACTCATTTCTGTTAATTTAAAAGCTAATATCCTGAAAAAAGTTTTGATTATTAACGCATAAAACTATGAAATTTTATATCAATTACTGCCACTATGTGCTTTTTTCCCTCTATCATGCTATCACTCAGTCTCTTTATTCATATTCCTCTCCGTCCATAAATATACGCAGCCACCATTCAAAATTCATCAGGCTCCAGATAAGCAGCCTGTGGTTCTTTTTCTGGTTAAGGTGGTCGTCTACTATCTCTGAGACATATCGAGGGTTGATAAATTCAGAAGAAAGGTTTTTTTCATGCAATAGCAAATCTTTTACATATTCGGCATTTTCTCCCCTATACCAGCTTTCATCCGGAGCGGAAAAACCTTGTTTCTTTCTTTCTCTTATGCTTTGTGGAATAAATTCTTCCATAGCTTTTCTTAACAGCAATTTTCCATCACTGGTCTCTATGTATCGTTGTTTTTGGGTTTGATTTTCATCCAGCCGGGCAATTTTTTTCCCTAAATTTCCCAACTTGTAGCGAACAGGTACTTTCTGGACAAAATCAACCAGGTCATTATCCAGAAATGGATATCGCTCTTCTATTCCATTTGCCATGGATAATTTATCTCCCACAAGTAAAAGCCCGGAAAGGAATGTCTTTATTTCAAAATACAGACTGTTTTGAATATGCTGTTCCGGGGTATCATATTGCAATTTATCATTGAAAAGAAAAACCCTTTCAAAAATTCTTTGTGGTTCTGGTAGATCAATATTCTGAAGTACATTATCCGTAAAAAAATTCATTTTGTCAGTATCGGGTACAAGCCGCTGCCAATAATCATAATAGCGTTTAAAAAACTGCTCCCGGTCTGCTGCACCCATTATGCGATAATACCTCCAGGGATAACCTCCAAAAAGTTCGTCTCCTCCTGTCCCCTGGAGTCCCACCTTAACAAATTTTGATGCCAGTTTAGAAATATAATAGTTGGGGTAGGACATCCCCAGTTTTAAGTCTTCCAGGTGATAAACCACACGGGGAAGTGAGGTTCGCAAGTCGCCTGCAAAAACTATCTGTTCGTAATGTTCTGTTTTGAAATAATTAGCAAGGAGCTCAGCATCTCTACGCTCGTCATAATTTGCTTCCACGCCTGTAACTTCAGACATATCAAAACCACAGGTAAAAGTAGATAGTGGACTAATATACTGAGAAGCCACAGCGGTGATAGAACCGGAATCCATTCCACCGGAAAGGAATGAACCTACAGGAACATCAGAAATCAGCTGCCTCTGTACAGCCTGTTTAAATAACCGGGTTGTTTCTTCCCGTGCTTCTTCGAAACTTAAAGATTCATCTGGCTCAGAAAAATCATAATCCCACCATGAACGATGTTTTACAAAAGTAGAACGGGCATCAATTTTTACTGTATTTGCAGGAGGTAAAAGCGTTATATCTTTAAAGAGAGTCTGGAAAGAAAAAAGATTCTGGAAAGTAAAATATTCATTCAAGGCGGAATAATTTATTTTCTTTTTATATTCAGGATGTTGCAGAATAGCTTTAATTTCGGAGGCAAAAACCAACTTTTGTCCGCTGAACCAGTAGTAAACCGGTTTAATACCGAATCTGTCACGGCTAAGGTACAATGCTTTTTCTCTTTTGTTCCATGCCGCTACTGCAAACATTCCGTTCAAACGCTCAAAAATGTCTGCACCATATGCTGACAAACCCTCTGCTATTACCTCAGTATCACTATGAGAAACAAAACTATACCCTTTAGCTTTCAACTCTTTCTTTATTTCAGGATAGTTATATATGCACCCATTAAATACAACAACCCAATTCTTGTCCCGGGAGTGCATAGGCTGGGCTGCTCTTTCAGAGGGATCAATAACAGACAATCTCCGGTGCGCAAGTCCTATATTTTTCTTAATGAAATGCCCTTCGCCATCGGGACCTCGATGTGCAATTGCCTTACTCATCTTTTTCAATACATCTGAAGGAACTGTTTCGCCCTTCAAATTAAAAATCCCGGCAATTCCACACATAAATTCCTTTTAATAATTGAATAAACTCACCAGTTTTTCCACAACAATTTTTTGTTGCCCGAGTGTAATATCGTTATACAGAGGCAACGCAAGGCAGTTATCCAGTGCGAATCTGCTTCCCGGATACTCTCCCTGTACCCTGCATAATGGAGACTCCTTAAAAGCCTTATGCATATGCAAAGCATAGGTTCCTATTTGCACTTCAACTCCTTCAGCCCGCATTGTTTTTAATATATGCTCCCTGTTTTCAACGAATATTGCGAATGATTGATAAGAATGCTTCCCTCCTTCAGTGGTGCGTGGAATACTCACTCCCTTCACATTCTTAAGCAATTCGAGATAATTCTTTACAGCTCTGTGCCTGTTTTCAAGCAATTCATCAACATGAAGCATCTGACCATAACCAATAGCAGCCAATACATCGCTCATTTTGCTATTAATGCCTATCATCTCAAAATGAATATCCTCCCGCACTTTTGATTTACTGATTCCAAAATGTTTGTATGAATCGATCCATTCTGCCCACTGAGAATTATTGGTTGTTATCATCCCTCCTTCGCCGGTGGTAATAAACTTCCTGGGATGCAAACTAAAAACAGAAATATCAGCCTGGTTTCCTGTTTTTATTCCATTAAATTCTGCACCAATTGAACAGGCAGCATCTTCAATGATATACAATCCATATTTTTCCTTCAGCTCATTCAGCTTATCGTAATTTAAAGGATTTCCGAATTCAGAAACAGGAATTATTGCCTTAGTGCGTGGAGTTATTGCTTCTTCAATGGCGTCATAATCAATCAGCATTGTATTTTTATCAATATCCACAAACACTGAAGTAGCGCCAATGTTAGGTGCTACCGTAACTGTTCCGGGATAGGTGTAATCCGGTACAATAACTTCATCACCAGGGCCAATACCCAGACAGCGCAGTGCGATTTCCAGCCCGGCGGTACAGGAAGTAACAGCTATTGAATGCCGGCATCCTATATATTCGCTAAAGACACTTTCCAATTTCCGGGTAACCGGTCCTTCCGTAAGATATCCCGACTCCAGCACTTCCATAACCCGGTCACGAATTTCATCATTCATAAAAGGTTTTGTCAAAGGTATCTTCATATGAATTTATCTAATGTTATTTTTTTCTCTCCAGGCAATAAGCTCAGCAAGGCCTTTTTCTATGTTAAATTGATATTCAAAACCCAGGTCTTTCTTAGCTTTCATCCTGGAACCTATTCTGTTCTGGACAAACTGACGTTCATCGTCTTTTGAATATGGTTTATATTGTACTTTTAAATCCGAATTTTTAAGTCTTAAAATAGTATCGCACAGCTCTTTGATGGTAGTCTGAACTTCTGTACCTACATTATAATAGCCGAAATTAATACCAGATTTAAGCGCCAGAACATTCGCTTTTGCCACATCCTCAACATAAATAAAATCATAAGCCTGTGACCCATCTCCGTTAATTACAGGTGCTTCCCCCTGGTCAATTTTATTAAGCATCACTGGAATAACACCGCTGTAAGCAGCATGCTGGTCCTGACCCGGACCATAAACATTCATATAACGAAGACCTATGACATTCAACCCATAGCGATCATTAAATGCTGTACACATAGCCTCGCCTGATATCTTGGTAGCGCCATAAAAATTCCTGTTGTTAAAAGGATGGTTTTCCGACATAGGTTTTTCAACGGCATCACCATAAACAGAGGCAGAAGATGAATAAACCAGTTTTTTTACATTATTGTTCCTGCATGCTTCGAGAACATTGAAGGTCCCTTCTATATTAACATGAAAAGCTGTTCTGGGAAAATCTTTGCAATGCAACAACCACATGGCTGCAAGATGAAAGACATAATCAACATTTTTCATCGCCTCATCTAAAACATCAATATCCCGGATATCTCCTCCTTTATCATAGAGTGAACACCTGGAATCCTCCAGTAAGCTGACTATATTTTCCATTTTCCCCCTGGAAAAATTATCATAAATAATGACCTCTGCAATTTTTTCCCTGAGCAATTCTTTTACAACATGACTCCCTATAAAGCCTGCTCCCCCAATTACTAATATTCTTGAACCGTTTAGCATAGTATAAATGTGATTATCTAATAAACAAAAATAAGAATTTTAACCCGAATAATTCACGAATAATATATACATTGAAATGTAAGTAGATAATAGATTTATAACGATTCC
>JBKGZD010000171.1:0-5161 GCA_046545795.1 Bacteroidales bacterium
ATAAGATAAAAGGGAAATTCACATAACCATTAAGTTACAGCCTCTTATCTCGCTATAGTCAAATCTTCCCAGGACTTCGAAAGTACCGTCCGGGTAAAGACTCCCTATATCCTGGGTTTCTATAAATGAACAGGAATATAAGTTAGCGAGATCGATAATATTAATTCCGCCACTAACCTTTGCTTTCTCTGCAATTTTTACATCCTTGGGGTCATATGCATCGCGGATTAAGGTTTTTTGCCAGGGAGGAGATTTGAATCTTCCATTAACCGTAGCATATGCCTGGGATAGAAGTTCTGCCATACCATATTCTGAGTGGATTTCATTAACCCCAAGGCCGGTTTTAAGCCGCTCATGCAGTTCTTCTCTGACCAGCTCTTTTCTTTGGCCTTTCATCCCGCCGGTTTCTATTACTATGGTGTTGTTAAGCTGCAGGGGATATTTTTCCGCCAAATCAAGCAGGGCAAAACTTACACCGAAAAGCATGATTTTTTTGTTTTGCCTGTTCAGTTTTAAAAGCAGATCTGCCAGGTTGTTTAAATCATTGAGATAAAAGCCGCTTTCAGGGCATTCTGATTGGTCAGTTAATCCCTTAACCATTGAAATTAACGATGAGTGTTTATTCTCAGAATACAGTGGGAGTAATGCCAGGATGCAGTAATTTTCAGGATTCCCATAGAAAAGATGAAACGCTCTCATGAAGCTCATTCTATATAATTCTGACTTTTTTATATAGTGTCTGCTTCTTTGCATTCCTGAAGTGCCGCTGCTTTCAAAATACTGTTCATAATCCTTTCCATTCGTAAGAACTTTATGGGTTTTGAAAATATGGATAGGAAGGAATGGTATGTCTTGGAGAGGAGTATTATAATCTGGTTTTGCTTTTATGAATTCACAATATTCCCTGTAAACAGGATTATGGTAATATTGAAAAAGGGATATTTCACGGGCTAATCTTTCAAAATGTTTGTCATTTCTGATATTGAAAATTTCTTCTTCCCATTTGAGTGGTTCAAACTTAATATTACCGCTTATCATAGAAATAAATTCTTGATATATGTTTTACCTATTTCCAATAATTTCTCTTTATCAAGCTCAGGATGGTAAATTCTAATAACATCCTGGCTTACTCCATGTTTTGATATATTCCCAATAGCACCGTCAAAAGCAGGATTTTTGCATTCTGGTTTCACTTTTCCGGTAATTTTTTCAAACTTTTCCCAGTTTAGTTTATTCGGTACTTCTACATATCCTTTTTCTTCCTCATCTAAGTCAAGGAAAAACCCTTGATCTATTTCTTCCAGGTAGAAGAACTTTCTGGTACAAATTATGGCGGGACTGTGAATATTTTTCTCAAATGTCTTAAGCTCCAGGCCATATTGTTTATAGGCTGTCAACACTTCCTCTAAAGTTTTGCCTGAAATATTCTTTAACCGTATAACCCTGTATGTTTCGCCGTCAATATTTATTTCGCCAATAGCAGAATGTAATTCTGTATCAACCTGTCGTTCTGCATTTCTTGCAGATATCAGTATATCCTGGTCAAGATGATGTGGTGTGATACCGATATAATAATATTTCGGCACCTTATACCTTTTTTTGTGTTTAGTATCAACATCAGGAAAGGGATCTATGGATTCAAGAACCAAACTTTCGACTGATGATTTAACTTTTACAGAGCAGACAATCTCTTTTTTTGTGATTGTGCCAGAGGCACTTAAGACATTATTTTTATTCATAAAAAGACAGCATTATTACCTGTATAACCTCCGAAAGATAGATTTTATTATATTAAAATAAAAATTTAAGCTTGAATTTCAGTTTGTTTGGATTCAGCCTTGAGTTTTAATTCAGAAGTTATATACAAAAGTTCCAAAAGAACCTCAGCGGAAAACAAAGAAGAGATTTGCCGGCGAAAAAGAAGTCCTTTTGGAACTTAGTACATTATAATTTACCATCAGAAATCTGAATATTTTACAAATTTCTGACTAAAAATTTAATCTTCTCTATACTTACAACATCCGGGTAATGAAGCATATGTGTCATCATCCGCTTTCATTTCTGATGTGTCATGTCCTGCTTCAGCAATTTTCTTATGGACGTCTTTCATTTCAACTTTGTCTTTTTTGTAGTGAATGGTTAGCATGTGAGATTCTTTACTCCAGTCAGCTTTTTTCACTCCGTCCACATTTTTTGCTGCTTTTTCAATGCGGTTTTCGCACATGCCGCATACTCCGTCTACCTTGAAAGAGGATTTTTCTAAATCTTTGTCAGCAAGTGCTGCTACTTTTTCACCAGACTTTTTGTCTTTTGAAGCCTCACACTGAGCATTTGCTGCAAACGAAAATACTACTAACAAGCTCAGCATTATTCCTGTACTTAAAATTACTTTTTTCATAGTTACGGTTTTTTGTTGTTTAATAATTACTTTTGAATTTATAATTGTATGGAATCTACCGTTTGTTTTCCCGGTTTTCCATGGATTGATTTTTTCAATAAATTTATGTTCGGGTTATAATTTTTTTCTTTTCAGCCGTAAACTATTCATCACCACAGAGACTGAACTAAATGACATAGCGCCACCTGCAATCATTGGATTAAGTAAAAATCCATTTACAGGGTAAAGCACACCTGCCGCAATAGGAATTGCAATAATATTATAAATAAATGCCCAGAAAAGATTTTGTTTTATCGTTGCCAGGGTTGCTTTTGATAATTCAATAGAAGATTTAATTTTTTCAAGATCCCCTTTTACCAGTGTTATTTCAGCACTCTCAATAGCAACATCTGTTCCCTTACCCATGGCAATTCCTATATCAGCCTGTGCCAGGGCAGGGGAATCATTTATACCATCTCCAACCATGGCTACTTTATGCCCTTCAGATTGAAGTTTCTTAACAAATTCAAGTTTATCCTGGGGCATTACTTCAGCCTGAAAATCATCTATTCCGGTTTTACGGGCAATTTGTGCGGCTACATTTTTATTATCACCGGTAAGCATATATACTTTTATCCCCGATTTCTGAAGCTCTTTAATGGCATTTACAGAAGTTGGTTTTACTTCATCTTCAATATTGAATACAAGTAAAACCTTTTTGTTTTGTGCTACATATACAAGTGTAGAAGCGGCAGTTTCTTCCTTTTCAAGATAATCAGCAAATTCCGGTATTTCTACATCATTCTGTTCAAGCAACGAGCGATTCCCTATAAGAAGGCCTTCATTTTTGTATTTTGCTTTTACTCCTTGTCCTGTTATCGACTGGAATTCTTCAATGTCATAACCATTTTTTGCTTTGCCTGAGAGATATTCTGTTATTGCCTCTGCAAGGGGGTGTTCAGACTTTGATTCCACAGAATAAATAATATTGAGTAACTCATTTTTATTATTGCTATTGACCCATTTCGTGCTTTTAACTACTGGTTTTCCTGTAGTTATGGTTCCTGTTTTATCCACAACAATAGCATCAATTTTATTAACTTTTTCCAGAATACTTGCATCTTTTATCAGAATTCCGTTTTCAGCTCCTTTGCCAATTCCCACCATCAAGGCGGTAGGGGTTGCCAGGCCAAGTGCACATGGACAGGCGACAATCAAAACTGTAATCAACGTAACAAAAGCATATGTTAACTGAGGCGAAGGACCAACGAAATACCAAATGGCAGCACTTACCAGGGCTATTATAATGACAACAGGAACAAAGATAGCTGCAATTTGATCAGCAAGCTTCTGCACAGGAGCCTTACTTCCTTGAGCCTGTCGTACTAACTCGATAATCTGAGAAAGCATGGTTTCAGAACCCACTTTTTCTGCTTTAGCCCGAAAACTGCCTGATTTATTGAGAGTAGCGCCAATGACTTTATCACCTTTCATTTTTTCTGCAGGTATGGATTCACCCGTTATCATACTTTCATCTACAGAAGAATATCCGCTAATAATTTCTCCATCCACGGGTATTTTTTCTCCGGGACGTATTTGAATGACATCTCCTGCCTCAACTTCTTCTACAGGGATTTCAACTTCTTTATTGTTTCGTATTACCTTAGCCGTTTTAACCTGCATTCCCATCAGTTTTCTAATGGAGTCTGATGTCCGGCTTTTGGCTTTGGTTTCGAAATATCTTCCCAGTAAAATAAGAGAAATGATAACAGCCGTCGCTTCGTAATAAACGTGCGGAGTAATACCTCTTGATAGGAGATATTCCGGGAAAAGCGTGTTAAATACGCTGAAAATAAAAGCGGCGCCGGTTCCTAGGGCTACCAGGGTATCCATGTTGGCTGAAAAATTTTTTGCCTGTTTCCATGCAATCTTAAAAAATTCTCTGCCAAACCAGAGTATTACTGGTAATGTGAAGCCCAGCAGTATCCAGTTACGGAACGGTAATTCCGGAATGAACATTGAAATGATAAAAACCGGTAATGTAAAAGCTATTGAAAGGAATGCATTGTTGCGCGCAGTTTTAAGCTTTTTTTCTTCTTTCTTTTGTTCCTCTTGCAAATCGGTTTTTTCTGACAAGTTTAAATCATAGCCAATTTTCCGAACAGCTTCCTTCATATCCTCAGGCTTAACTTCACTTTCATTAAATTCCACCCGCACCGATTCATCAGCAAAGTTCACACTAGCCTTTGTTACACCCTCCATAGCTCCCAGCATACTTTCAACACTGGCGGAGCATGAAGCACAATGCATGCCCTTTACTTTAAATGTTCGCTTTTTAATATCAGTATTCATAAGTTTATTTTTAACTTTTCATTAGTCATATGGAACTTAACATGGATGTTTCATGTTTGTTAATTTTTTACTTCTGCAGTATACCCGGCTTTTTCAATTGCTTTTATTATTTTTTTGGGATTGATTTTATCTCCCTCCACTGTTACTGTCTTATCAGTGTCTTCGAGATCAACATCCCACGCTTTTATTCCTTTTATCTTTTCAATATGCGGTTTTATAGCGTACATGCAACCTGCACATTTTAAATTCGTTTTAAACTTTAAGGTATCCATATAAGATTGTTTTTTTATAAGAATAACCACATAATAGCGCTTTCTGTTTTTCAAAATTTTGAAAAGAATTTATATAATTTGATTACCGGAGTGATATTCAATTTCTGGCGTAGTTGGTAATTTATTGAATATCAATAGAATAAAAAAGAGGGCTTTAATT
>JBKGZD010000172.1:0-5157 GCA_046545795.1 Bacteroidales bacterium
CCTTATCATGAAAATGAAGTTAGCCGCTTCTTCAGCCTTCTTATCGATATTTTTCTGAATTGTATCTACCTTAGTAGTAGGAACCCTGGCATATATTGAATCCTGCCACACTCTTTCATATACTTTCCGTGTTTCCTGGCCATAAAATTTCCGAACACTTAAATCAGTATAATGTATCTCATCCGAATAATCTGTATCTTTAAAAAAGTTCTCTTCTGCTAACTTGCTGAAATCATTATCCAAAGGCAAAATCCATCCTTTCTCTGTATAATTTTTATCAATAATCGAAAACTTTCCCTGAGGTTCAATGGCATATAGCTGATTGTAATCAACGTCTGCATGCCTTTCAATATCAATATCCTCAATTTCAAAAAAAGTGTTATAATTATGAGGCACTGATGATAATCTAAGAAATTTTTCAGCATAATTGTTATATGGTCCTGGAATTACCGTTGTTTTAATAACTTTAACATTGAAAAACAACTCTGTTTGTGGCAGTGCATAAAGCATACCCTGGTCAATTTTTTCCATTTCATCTACTTTGGTAACAGTTGTGGTGGCCTTTTTCTCAGTTCCGCAGGAAACGGCCAGAAAACCTACTATGAGTATGCTGCCAAATAATTTAGTATATGTCATATTATTAAAATTTATCACAAATAAGAATTATAAGTTAATAACAATCCAAATATAATATTTAGTATCAAAAATAATATCTTATTCTTAACTTTCATCAGGTTGTATTTAGTTTTTAAAGCCAAACTTCTTATTATGCAGAGTTTATTCTTTTATACGCATCGCCCAGGAATTCAATAATATCAGTTGCTATAAGTGATTCCTTACTATTTTGCTCAGCAGCTATATCACCCGCCATTCCATGAAGAAAAACCCCTATAATTGCAGCATGATTAGGAGAATATCCCTGTCCAACCAGAGAAGTAATTATACCCGTTAAAACATCTCCGCTTCCGGCTGTAGCTATACCGGGGTTCCCATTTGTATTTATGTAACAAGTTCCATCAGGTAAAGCAATGGTTGTATTACCACCTTTCAATACAAGCACAATCCTGTACTTTGATGCAAAATTTCTCTGAATTTGAATACGATCATAATGATTTTTTTGTGTCTCTCCTGTCAAACGCTCAAATTCTTTAGGATGTGGAGTCAATATCGAATTTTCCGGCAACAGTTTAAGCCACTCCTTATTTTCCGCCAGAATATTAAGTGCATCTGCATCCAATACAAGTGGTCGTTTTTCTTTCTGTATTAATTCCCCTAACGCTTTTTGTGTATTAACTTTCATACCAATTCCACAGCCACATCCTACATTTGAAAAATTATTCAAATCCGGCACCTCAGAAAAAATAATTTCAGATATATCTATATTCAGCATTGCTTCAGGCACAGCAGTTTGCATTATTGCATATCCATTCACAGGGAGATGAGTTGTAACAAGTCCTGAACCGGCTCTTAAAGCAGCCTTAGCAGCAAGTATGGCTGCTCCCATTTTACCGTAGCTACCATTAATAAGAAGAGGATGCCCGAAATGTCCTTTGTGGGCAAAACGCTTCCTTGAATTAAGATTATTTTTTATAAAATTCTCTGTAATTAAAAAATATGCAGAATCCATCTCATCTATCTTTTCCCTGCTGAGCCCAATATCTAAAACCTCCCAGTTACCTACATATGATTCATTTTCAGGGCAAATGAATGATAAACTGGGAAACTGAAAAGTCAGGGTATAGTCTGCTCTGAAGATATGTTCTTGTATATTTGATGAATTATCTTCTCCAAAAAGACCAGAAGGAATATCAATAGCAATCCTGGTTTGGCTCCCCCGGTTAAGAAACTTAACTACCTCAGCCGGAAACCCCTCCAATGGGCGATTCAATCCAGAGCCAAAAAGAGCATCAATGACCACAGAATTTGCAGGAATTTCAGGCCAGTCTCCGCTTTTGCTGAGATAATCAATTTTCGCTAAATTCTGATCTTGTAAACGTTGTAAATTAAGTTCTGCATCCGGCGATAATTTATCCGTGATCTTAATAATATAAACTTTCACATCTCTGCCTTTTTCAGCAAGCTGCCTGGCAACAGCCAACCCATCTCCTCCGTTATTCCCGGGACCTACAAAAATAAAAAAACGCTTCTCTATGCCGATATGCTGAATTAACCATTCAGTACATTTTCCAGCCGCTCTCTCCATTAAATTTACAGACAAAATGGGTTCATTTTCTATCGTGTATGCATCTACTTCCTTAACTTGTGAAGATTTTAATACTTTCATCGCTCTTTTTTATTTTAAATTTAAAATTTTCCTTCAAATTCACAGATTCTTAGCCCGAATAATTCATGAATTATTTCTAACTCCAATAGATATTTCTGTTTCGTTAAAATTATTGCATATAAACTGAATAATCAAATCCCCTCTGAAAAGCAAGAATAATAGTATATTCATTCAATTAAGAATATGAAACGTCATATGACTTTCGAAAATTAAAAACAACCATATGAAAAAAATATAGCAACTAACATTTTGTATTAACTCCAATTTTAAACATACAACCCAATAAAATTTACACCAAATACAATTTTGACATTCAAGTATATACACGGTTTATCCTGTATAAAACCCAGGTTAATTAAACTCTTAAATTATTGATGGGTCTTACAAGATTGTGAAGATTCCCTTATAATGATAAAAAGTCTATATGGCAGCTAAGGGAAAAACATCAACAGAAGTGTGTATCAATTGCAATTGGCTACTAAAAAAAGATTTTTATATTTGTCGGAATTTATTTTAGGAAATTATTAACCATAAAAACAATAAATTATGTTAAAAGGACATCCGAAAGGACTATTAGTTGCATTCTTTGCCAATATGGGTGAGCGTTTCAGCTACTATACCATGTTGGCAATATTTGTTTTGTATCTGCAGGCCAGGTTTAATTTCTCAGCTGGTGAGGCGGGAGATTATTACGGGGGATTTTTATTTGGTATCTATTTTCTTCCTATTCTTGGCGGTATAATAGCAGATAGATGGGGTTACGGAAGAACTATTTTCTGGGGTATTCTTATTGCCTTCCTTGGTAAAGTCATTTTGTCTACCCCTGGATTTATGGAGCAGGGTTACTTTTCTATGAAATATGAACTCATTGTAATTGTCGTAGCCTTGTTTACTATTTCATTAGGAACAGGTCTTTTCAAAGGTAACCTGCAGGCATTGGTTGGGAAACTCTATGATGATCCCAAATATGCTCCAAAAAGAGATAATGCCTTCAATATTTTTTATATGGGTATTAATATAGGCGCTTTTTTAGCTCCTTATGCTGCAACAGGTGCAGTAAAATATGTTTTAGGGAAACAAGGGTTCAGTTACGAGAACAGTATGCCACATCTTACTACCCTCCAGGATAATGCACAACCTTTCCTTGACAAGATGATTGGCACACTCCAGGCGAATTTTAGCGGAGCGGTGCATTATACAGATAAAATCCAGGCATTTCAGAGCGAAATGGGATTTGGGGGTTCATTAGCTGAATTCACAAATACATATACCTCTTCATTATCAGTCGGATACAGCACAGCTTTTGCTATAGCAGCAGTAGCCATGATTGTCTCACTGGCTGTGTTCGTTGGATTTAAAAAGCATTACAAGCATGCTGACCTAACAGTAAAACAGGCAAAAGAAAAAGCCGCTAAGGAAGGTAAAGAAGACACAACCGTGACAATGTCCAAAGAAGAAGAAAAGAAACGACTGGTTGCACTTAGTCTTGTATTTGTAACTGTTGCATTTTTCTGGATGGCATTCCACCAAAACGGATTTACCCTTACCATATTTGCGCGTGACTATACTGTTCCACAGGTGAGTTCTTTTGACTATCTGTTCTTTGACTTGAGAACATTCCTTCCTATTCTGGCTGCAATTGGCGGATTGATTTATATGTTCCGTAAGAAAGTTGCACTTACCACCAGGATAATTGGTGCAGGTGTATTCGTTGCAGGTGCTGTCATTGCTTATAGCTTCTACACAGGTTTTTCATCACAGGAAAATATTGAACCTGAGCTTTTCCAATCCTTTAACCCTATTTTTATAGTAGTTCTGACACCCGTCATTGTTGGTTTCTTCAACTATCTCCGAAATAAAGGAAAAGAACCTTCCTCTCCAAGAAAAATTGGAATTGGAATGTTCATAACAGCTTTAGGATTCGTAGTAATGATGTTGTCAGCGTTCCACTTGCAAAGCGTCACCGGACTAAGTCCTTACTGGCTAATCGGAACCTATTTTGTTCTCACAATTGCAGAATTATTCCTGAGCCCTATTGGTATATCATTTGTAGCTAAGGTGGCTCCTCCTCGTTTCAGTGGACTGGCACAAGGCGGTTGGTTAGGAGCAACAGCAATTGGTAACCTGCTTGCAGGACTTGTAGGTAAGCTTTGGGATATTGTTGAATTATGGCAATTCTTCCTGCTACTGGTAGTACTTACATTGCTATCCGGAATATTCATATTCTCAATTATGAGGATACTCGAAAATGCAACAAAATCATCTGAACAACAGAGTTAAACAATAACCAATAAAAGAAAATATTATGAAAAGCCGTATATTAATAATAATCACAAGTCTCTTAGTGGGCGCATTGATTTTTTCAGGTTGTAAATCTGAAGACAAAACACCTGAAAACTTAGAAGAAGACGTCAAAGCTTTACAAGAACTGGAAAAAAGTTCTGAAAATCTTGAAAACACAGATGATGCTTTCACACTAATGAGAGAGCTGAACCAAACTATGAAAGGAATCCGTGATAAACTTCTTTCTATGGATGCTAATTATAATACAGCAACTGAAGAAGAAAAAAAGAAGATGGAAAAGGAGTTTGAGGATGCAAATAAAGAGATAGATAAATCTTTAAAAACTATAAAAGAAAACATCAAGCCTTACGAGGAAGATGAGGAGGTTTCAAAAATGATACAAAAGCTTAATGAAATTTTGATATCAAAATAAGACCCTCCTTTCATTAACAATAAACAAACAGAAAGAGGCTGTTCTTAGGTGAACAGCCTCTTTTTTATTGATGCTCAAAAAAAACCTCCTCTGGGGAACCAGGGAGGTTAAATTATTTTTTATAAATAATCTATTTCCTTTTTTGTATGTGCAAACC
>JBKGZD010000173.1:0-5153 GCA_046545795.1 Bacteroidales bacterium
CGGAATGTGGATTGTGAGATATTCGATATTTCAATTGGAACATTTGGATCTTGAAACCTGGAACCTGAAACGTTTTAGTTTTATCCACCTATCATTCCATCCGGGCATCAAACAGCGAACATCTAAAATCTATTATCTATAAGCAACCCGCTTTTGGGATGACTTCTTTATGGACATGAAAATACAATCATGACTAATAACACTGTAGCTGAACAATCATGTTAAAGACATTTTATAAGCATTATCCCAGAAATACCACTCATATTGTGCTGATCGGTAAAAATGATACTTCATACTATCGACCATTGTTTTCGGCGACTGCTTAGCGGCTTCTTCGGTTATATCCTTAAGCCGCGTGGTCGTTTTATCAAATTCCGCACCAGAATAAGTATCAATCCACTTTTGAAATTTATTTTCTCCGGAAGCATTTTGATAAATATGAACCGCCACCTGGTTATAAAGCCAAAAACACGGCAACAAAGCAGCAAGGGCTTCTTCATAACTTTTAAAGGCAACCGCGGTTAATAAAAAGTTAGCATAAGCTTCAGTTGCTATTGCTGTTTCCCTTGCTTTTTCAATGTTGAAAATCTTCATGAAATAATTGTGAAGTTCTCTTTCAATTTCCAGCCCTTCCTTTGCAAAAGAAATATACTCCTGCATCAAATCGTGATTTGGCGCTTTTGCAGCTAATCCGGCCAATGCTCTGGAATATTCACCAATATAAATGGCATCCTGGCTCACATAAAACCGGAATTTTTCTTCATCTAAACTACCCTCCGCCAACTCTATGTTGAAAGGGTGCTGTATTATTGACTCATAAACGCTTTCAGATGCTTTCCAAAATTCATTCAGTATCATAAGCAAATTATTAATTATCCCAGAAATTGTAAAAATGATGCACAGGGCCATGTCCTTCACCAATTTTATATTCAGCTCCCATTAATATTGCCTGGTGTATATATTCAAGACCTGACTTCACAGCTTCTTTCAGGTCTTTGTCCAAAGCAATATTGGCAGCAATAGCCGAGGACAGTGTACACCCTGTACCATGTGTGTTTTTTGTTTTTACTTTATTTTCATAAAATTCTGTTAAATCATCACGGGCTGGTATATAGAGAATGTCACTTAATGAGTCTCCATGCAAATGACCAGATTTTAACAATACGGCTTCAGCCCCGGTATCCGACAATTCTTTAGCTGCTTTTATAAAATCATCTTTACTCTCAATTTTTTTGTTCAATATTATCTCAGCTTCAGGAATATTCGGTGTAATGAGTTTTGCCCTGGGCAGAAGTTCTTTTATTAAAGTTTCAATTGCTTCATCCTGCAATAACTTATCTCCAGAAGTTGCTACCATCACAGGATCCACCACTATTTTTCCAAGTCTGTGCTGCTGAAGTGAATTGACCACAGTGTGGATGACTTCAGAACTATGGAGCATACCAATTTTAATAGCATCCACACCAATATCTTCTACAACCGCATCAATCTGCTTTCTGATCATGTCTACCGGAACCGGGTGAATCCCTGTTACCCCTTTTGTGTTCTGGGCTGTTATGGCTGTTATTGCAGACATACCATACACGCCATTAGCAGAAAAAGCTTTAAGGTCGGCCTGAATACCTGCACCTCCACCGCTGTCTGACCCTGCAATTGTCAGGGCTTTTGCGTATTCTCTTGTTTTTTCCATCGTTTTATTTTTCAAAAAAATGTGAATAACCTTTATTTAAATCCGGATTTTCTTTCCCATAATGCCTGAATTGAATGTGTGGCTTACCCTCTGTTATAGTGCCAATTGGATATATGGGCTTTGAAAAAAATTGTTGAAAACTTTCAGCTAATTTGTCGTACTCCCTTGGATCGACAGTAAAAAGCAAAACATAATCCTCTCCACCTGATACGGCAAGTTCATATGGATTCCAGTCATTATTCCGGCAAATATCCTTTAATTCTTCTGAAAGGGGAATTGACTCAATTTCAACAACAGCAGCTTTACCGGAAGCCTTCAGAATATGTTTTAAATCAGATCCTATTCCATCCGATACATCTATCATAGCATGAATGCTATTGAATTGTGCAAGCCATTTACCCTCCGCAACATGCGGGTAAGGTGTTAGGTGCTGATCATAGAAGCGCCTGGTGGAAGTATCCTCCGGAATATTCTTTAAAATACACTGTAACCCTGCAGATGAATCCCCCAGAAATCCACTGACACAAATTATATCATCCTTTTTTGCTGAGCTGCGATACTTCAGGCTGGATGTTTCTATCTCTCCCTCTACGCCGACATTAATGACAATCTCATTTTTACTGCCTGTAGTATCTCCACCCAACAAAGGGACATTTTCTTTCTCACTTAAAAATTTATAACCTTTTAAAAATTCTTCAACCCACTCAACCTCAATATCCTCAGGAAACCCCACTGACAAATAAGACGCAGTTGGCTTTCCTCCCATAGCAGCAATATCGCTAAGGTTTACAGCCAGTGATTTAAATCCCAGCTGGTAAGGGGTTATTTTGTCTCTTAGAAAATGTGTTTTCTCAACAAGCATATCTGTGGTAAAAATATGCGAAACTTTCTCATTAACGGGAATAATGGAGCAATCATCACCTATTCCCTGAAAATTTTTCTTTACCAGCGTTTTAAATTCAGGGGCAATTACATCGTTAATTAAGCCAAATTCTCCAATTATAGATAGTTTCATTATAATAACTGTATTTTAAAACTTGTCTTCTGGTAATCTGAACTTAGCATGTGAAGTTCTTTAAAATTTATCATCAGATCAAACTTTTTCCTTTTTTAACCTGTTTTAATAATCCTTTTGCCGCCTTTCCCGGGTCTTCGGCCGAACAAATTGCAGAGACTACTGCCACACCATCAGCTCCGGCAAGTATGATTTCAGCAGCATTATGCTCTTTAATACTTCCTATTCCTACCACAGGATGCCTGCTCACTGAACTTATCTGCTTTACCCCTTCAATGCCAAGCTCGTTTGCCAGTTCCTCTTTTGTAGGGGTTGTAAAAACAGGGTTAACGGCTACATAATTTATACTCATATCATTTGCCTCTTCAGCTTGCTCAACACTTTCCACTGACAGGCCAATAATTTTGTCATACCCCAGTATGTTTCTTGCCATTTGAGGTGGCATATCATTCTGTCCCAGGTGTACTCCATCTGCATTTACTCCCTTTGCCACATCAACCCTGTCGTTAATGATCAAGGGCACTTTAAAGGGCCGCAGCAATTTTTTCATTAACAATGCTTCCTCTATAAAATCTTTGGTTGATAAATCCTTTTCTCTTAGCTGCACCATGGTAACTCCACCTTTAACAGCCTTTTCAACAACCCATGTTAATGGTCGACCCAATGCAAGGTCCCGGTCTGTTACAAGATAGAGTTCAACATCAAAAGAAAAAGTCAAGCTGCTCATTTTATCTTCTTTCTTATTTCGTTTTCATCAATTTTATAGAGAGCATCTAAAAATTTGATAAGGAAAGTTCCGGGAGCTTCCGCCTGTTCAGCTGCCATCTCTCCGGCAATTCCCATTGTCATCATTGCTTCTGTTGAAGCTACCAGGTAGTTGCTGTTCACCGCTGCAAATGCTCCTGATAATGCACTGGCAGTACAGCCTGTACCTGTAATTTTACCCATCAGTGGATGGCCAAAACTCACTTCATTCAAGGTAGATCCATCCGTAATGAAATCAGTAGCTCCGCTAATGCTTATTACTGCACCTGTATCATTTGCCAGTTCTTTGGCCACGTTAACAGCCTCTTTCGAGGAAGCGGTACTGTCCACCCCTTTGGTCGAACTGTGTGCTTTAGCTATTGCAAGAATTTCAGATGCATTTCCGCGAATAACATCCGGTTTTACTTCTTCAATGATTTCTTTGGTTGTTTGCGTCCTGAGCGTAGTAGCGCCAGCTCCAACCGGGTCAAGAATTACCGGCTTATTCATTTCTTTTGCTGCCTTACCGGCAATATGCATCGCTTCTATCCATTTTTCGCTCAATGTTCCTATGTTAATAATCAATGCTGAAGCAATAGAAACCATTTCCTGCATTTCTTCCCTGGCATGAGCCATTACAGGAGAAGCTCCTATAGACAAGAGAGCGTTTGCAGTAGTATTCATCACCACATAGTTCGTGATATTATGAATGAGAGGTGCACTTTCTCTAACTTTATTAAGGTCTTCAATGAACTGTTCTTTAGAAATCATATTACCTCCTGTTTTACTTTTTTGCACGAATTGCTACATAATTACCTTCTCTGTAGCCTTTTTTTGGTTCTTCAAACTCATCATTGGAATACAAAGGATGAGTAGTTAATGTTTGGAAAAATTGAAAATCAGAAAATCCTGCTTTTTTTAATTCTTCAACTTTCTCAAGAGTTGTTCTCCAGTTCGCATCTTTAACGAACTCTATCGGGTATACAGATTGGGGTCTGACATCCTTAAAAAGAGCATTATCCCATGAGCCAACTGTTTTGGCAAGATTATAAAGCAATGCAAAGGATCCCTCTTTGGGTACATCAATTACTACAATATGGCCGTCTTCTTTCAGGGCGTAATAAGCTTTTTCAAAAGCTGCCTGAATATCACTTATATAGCTAGGTGTTCCATTAAAAAGAATTGTATCATATTCATCAGTTCCGTAATTGCTCTCTTCGGCGGTACCAATTCTCACTTCCATTCCCCGTTTTCTTGCTATTTCAGCCATGGCTTCCGAGGGCTCAATTCCTTCCTTCATCTCTATGCCATAATCTTTCTTAAGAAATGATTCGAACAAGCCACTTCCGCAGCCAATAGACAGTGTTTTACCTGGGTTTTCAAGAGATTTAGCAACTAAAGCTACTTCTGAACGCAATAAGGTTTCATTTTCCATGAACCATGCATCATATTTATTGGCGTATTGGTCAAAAGAAAGAGTTTTGTTTGTGTTAGTTTTGGTTTCCATAAGTCATATATTTAAAATTAAAAAAGCCGCAATGTTGCTACAGCACAACAAAACGGCTTAAATCAAATAAGAAATATGTTATCCGTTTCCCTGCGCTGTGATTAAACAGATCAGGTTCAAAGGGTATATTCTCAGCCTGTAAAAAACAAGCACCCCAAGATTACCTTAAAATATATTAAAGAACATTCCTGTAATTG
>JBKGZD010000174.1:0-5077 GCA_046545795.1 Bacteroidales bacterium
CTGCCTGAAGGTGAAACTCTTGATTTCAAACCCGGCGGATATATTCAGCTTGATGTTCCAAAAATTGAGGTTGACTTTGCAAAAGATATTGAAGTTGAGGATGAATTTAAGGAGGATTGGGACAAAATGGGACTCTGGGATTTGAAAATGAAAAACTCAGAAGAAACATTCAGAGCTTATTCAATGGCGAACCATCCTGCTGAAGGGAATATTATTAAATTGAATGTACGTATAGCAACCCCTCCATGGGATAAATCAAAGCAGAAATTTAAAAATCTGAATCCTGGTATTTGTTCTTCTTTTGTTTTCTCTCGCAAACCAGGTGATAAAGTATCTATCTCTGGCCCTTACGGAGATTTCTTCATAAAAGATACTGATAAGGAAATGGTGTATATTGGAGGTGGTGCAGGTATGGCGCCTTTAAGGTCTCATATTTTTCACCTGTTCCATACACTTAAGACAAATAGAAAAGTCTCCTACTGGTATGGAGCACGTTCAATGAGGGAAATATTCTATGAAGAAGATTTTCGGGAAATCGAGCGACAGTTTCCTAACTTTTCATTCCATATAGCCCTTTCTGAACCTAAAGAAGAGGATAAATGGGATGGTCCTGTAGGTTTTATCCACCAGGTGGTTTATGACCAGTATTTAAGTAAACTTGAGGAACCGGAGGAGTTGGAATACTATCTCTGCGGCCCACCGATTATGAACGATGCTGTTCAGGATATGCTATATAATATGGGTGTACCACAGGAAATGATTGCATTTGATGATTTCGGTGGATAATCATTCTTTTTTGAAATGAACAAGTGAAGATTGAGTCACCATTTAGTCAATGTTTCGTCATATTTGTGATTTCTTTGTGCACGAAGTGTCTTATCCAATGGATAGTTTAAAAATTTTACCATGAGAATATATTTAATTGCTTTGTTATCTGTGCTGCTTTTTACAACCTGTAATAAAAGAGTTGAAGAAGATAAGGCAGCATATATGGAAATCAACGGGACGACCCAGGGAACAACCTATATGATAAAATACAGCACGGAGGATACGACCAATTACAGGAATGATATTGAAAAAATTTTTAAAAGGATAGATTCATCGCTTTCCACATATAATGAACAATCCACAATTTCCAGGGTGAATAAGAATGAACAAAGGGAAGTTGCGGATACTCATTTTTTAAATGTTTTTAATGCTTCACTGGAAATTTCGGAAAAGACCAATGGTGCTTTTGACATTACTGTTGCTCCTATTGTTAATGCATGGGGCTTTGGTTTTGAGGAAATCCCTAATGTGGATAGCACAAAGATAGACAGTATCTTGCAATTTGTTGGCTATAACAAAGTACAAGTCAGAGATGGGGAAATTTTAAAAGATGATAAGCGCACTATGCTGGATATGAATGCGATTGCAAAAGGTTACACAGTTGATGTTGTTGCCGGCTTCATGGATAGAAAAGGAGTGGAGAATTATCTTGTTGAAATTGGAGGAGAAATCAGGGTAAAAGGCAAGAATCAAAAGAATCAGCAATGGAAAGTAGGAGTCGATAAACCGATAGATGGAAATGAAACACCAGGTAAAGATTTGCAGGCTATAATAAAGCTGGATAATCGGTCTCTTGCAACTTCCGGAAATTACAGAAAATTCTATATTAAAGATGGTGTAAAATATTCACATACGATAAATCCATTATCCGGGTATCCTGTAGAACACAATCTGTTAAGTGCAACAGTACTGGCCGATCAATGTATTGATGCTGATGCCTATGCTACTGCTTTTATGGTGCTGGGGCCGGAAAAAAGTAAAGAAATTGTAGAAAATAATCAGGAACTGGAAGCTTTTTTTATCCTTGGAGAAAAGGATGGGAAATACGATACTTATTATTCTGAAAACATAAAAAACCTGATCACCAATATTGAGTGACGAGGTTTCTTATTTATCTTAAAATAACGCTGTTTTAACTGTTATTTTTTTCTACCGGTTCATAACCGCAGTTCTCTTCATCACCGCAAGCACAAGATATTCCTTTATCTCTGAGTTCCGGGGTGCTATGGCTACAGCTCCCTCCCCTGAACTCACCATTTTTTGTTGTGAGAATTCTTATAGATAATCCCAGTAATGAAATTAATATCAAGATTGCGGATATTAAAATTATATGTAGAACAGACATATTACCTCCTGCTTTTGTTATTAGTAACGTATTAATACGTGCAGTGTTCATTTTTATATTTGCATAGTTTTGTGTTTTTTTTATAAATTTTTTCTTTTGGTTTAAGGCATAATGAAGAAAAAAAAATTCTGATAATGATTAAAGTCGAACAGGTTTAATTTTGCTAAACGAAAATATACTCCTACTTTTACAGGTATAAAATTTTTCTATGCATGTATACTTAGAATACAGGCTTCCTGATATTTATAGAGATTTTCCTGCAAGAATGATTATATTTTTCAGGCGAAATATTCTATTGTATATACCGGACTTTATTTTACTCATTTTTCTTAGTATTCCCCCTTATAGTTGGCAGAAGACTTTGTATATAGCTACTGGCCTTGTGGTTCTGAGCTTGAGAGATGTTGTTGCTATGAAACGTCTTACAAGATATCTTGATCATTTTAAAATTGAAAACCTGTTTGTTGATTATTCGATTTTAAAATACAGCCGTGTATATGAGAAAAGGAGAGTACATATTTCAAAAGTCAATCTGAATCTGTCAACGAGGAAAAAACCATATAAACTAGAAATATATGAGGGTGAAAAAATAATTCATGTTCAATATGCAATAGGGTACTATTCTTTAGGAAAATTAAAAGAGATTTATAATAACTTCCATAGTTTGAAAAAAGAACTGGATTTGGGAGTTATGTTCAGAGGTGCTACACTCAATTAATCAATTTTACGATTATGTTCAATATCCCTTTATGAGCTACAAATTGCAATGAATTCTATGAACGGTTTTTTTTATTTTATTAAAAAATACTATCTTAATCGCCATTTTAAATATTGTTGAACCAAAAAATCTATTATGAGTGAAATTCTACAAGCCATTAACAAAGCTATTGTTGCTTATAACGACTATGTAGGTGGGTATGCCCTCCTTTTGCTTTTAATCCCCACAGGAATTTATTTCATTATTAAATTTCGGTTTCTGAATATACGGAAATTCGGACATGCTATAAAAGTCATTGCTGGTAAGTATGACAGAGAAGAAGATAAGGGAGATATCAACCACTTTAAAGCTCTTACCACAGCTCTTTCTGCAACTGTAGGTACCGGGAATATTGTTGGGGTAGCCCTTGCAATATATTTCGGAGGACCAGGAGCTATATTCTGGATGTGGATTACAGGTATTCTTGGAATGATGTTGAAATACGTAGAGTGTACGTTGTCAAATAAATACCGGAGATTTAACTCAGATGGTACAGTGAGTGGCGGGCCTATGTATTATATGGAAATTGGACTAAAAGAAAAATTAGGCAAGTTTGCCAAGATTCTAGCTGTTATATTCGCAGTTGCTACTGTAGTGTGTTCCTTGGGTACAGGGAATATGGCACAATCTAATTCTATCTCAGATGCTCTTAATAATTATAATATTCCAAATTGGACTACCGGCGCTATTCTCACTTTTCTTGTGTTGTTGGTTACTGTTGGAGGAATTAAAAGAATTGCAAATGTAACGGCACGATTGGTACCATTTATGGCGGTTTTATATTTTTTAAGCTCTGTTACGGTTATAATAGCTAATTATGAGGATGTTCCCCAGGCATTCCATTTAATTTTCCATGATGCCTTCACAGGTACGGCAGCCTCCGGAGGATTCATTGGTTCAACCTTTATTATGACTTTAATATGGGGTGTCCGTCGTGGTTTATTCTCTAATGAGGCCGGGCAGGGTTCGGCTGCTATTGCCCACGCGGCAGCAAAAACTGATTACCCCGCTCGTGAAGGTTTGGTAGCTTCAGTAGGTCCGTTTATTGATACAATTGTAATATGTACAATGACTGCTCTGCTTATTATCGTAACAGGTGCATGGGAATCCGGAGCCAAAGGCGTAGATATGACAATTCTGGGACTTTCCAAAGGATTAACAAAAATAGGTATCGAACATACTGGCCGGCATATTGTAATCGTTGGACTTCTTTTATTTGCTTTTTCAACAATGATTAGTTGGTCATATTATGGTTCAAGAGCTGCTAATTACCTTCTGGGTGAAAAATATATCAAACCTTACCTTTACTTATTTGGTTTGTTTGTATTTTTAGGTTCAATCTGGGGGATAGATTTGGTTTGGAATTTTGTAGATATGGTGATAACCTTTATGACTATACCAAACTTAATTGCCTTATTGTTGCTCGCACCTGTAGTGGTTAAAGAAACCAACAGGTATTTTAAAGCAATGGAGAAAGTAAACTATAAGCCCTAACAATAAAAATCCAGTAAATTCATAAGTATTCCAGCCTGATGTTTTTTTCATCAGGCTGGCTTATATTACTAAGCTAAACAAGGGGAGAATTAAAATTCTTACTTATTAATGAGAAAATTAAAAAACAGTGAATTAAACAGGCTTTCAGTAAAAGAATTTAAGCGTACAGAAAAATTTCCCGTAGTTGTCGTTTTAGATAATGTAAGAAGTCTGAATAATGTTGGTTCTGTTTTCAGAACCGCTGATGGTTTTTTAATAGAGAAGATATGCCTATGTGGCATAACAGCTAAACCTCCGCACAGAGATATTCATAAAACTGCCCTGGGAGCTACAGATTCTGTCAACTGGGAATATTATAAAAGTACCGAACAAGCTGTGGGTAAGTTAAAAGAGGCTGGATATCTGATTTGCTCCGTAGAACAAGCCGATAAAAGCATTATGCTTACCGACTTTGTGCCGGTACCAGAAAATAAATATGCATTGATATTTGGACATGAAGTAAAGGGAGTTCAACAATCTATAGTAGAAAACAGCGACATGTGTCTTGAAATTCCTCAGCAAGGGACAAAACACTCTTTTAACATTTCAGTGAGTGCAGGCATTGTATTGTACCATTTTTATTACCATTATATTTCTTCCTGATTCTTATTGAT
>JBKGZD010000175.1:0-5046 GCA_046545795.1 Bacteroidales bacterium
AAGAATTGAAAAAGCAACTTCGCCATACTGTTGCATTGAAATTATTGTATCTGTATATTGCATATTATGCAATTAAAACAATTTGACCGGTTAGTTGAAAAAATGAATGAGTTTCAGCCTTACCTGGATAATGAGACTTTGTACACCTATATTGCTCCTAAGGACAAAGAAAAATTTTTCAGGTTCCTGGCATCTATATATCACTCCTCCGCTACCCATTCATTATACTTGAGATTGTCAAATACAGAAACAGTCAAAAAAATACTCCATGATCTTCATTTCCCGGAAGATACTGAATTAGAGATTTATGTAGCTTCGAATGACACACTTTCCACCCAATGGTATAACAAATCATTACAGGAATTCATTAATGAGAAATCAATTAATTTTCCTTAAAACAATAAAGGATGTAACCTCTTCTCTACTCTTTACCTCAATTCAGAGGCTGGTAAACAAAAAATAATATTTATTTTTGAGAAAAAAATATGAAGAAGTTAGTCTCCACCATATCCGAGATAACTTACCCATTTGAACGACTTCAGGAATTTGCGGATAACGGTGAATCTCTTGAAGTACAAATAGCAGATATTGCTAAAGCAAGAATAAAAGAAGACAATTCAATGTTAGTTCGTTACTCGGATTTCCTGCCTTTTAGCACTCCTGACAATTCACTGTCCATGGGTGAAGGAAATACTCCATTAATAGAAGCAAGCAACAACCTTAAAGCCTTCACAGGTATCTCAGGCCTATATCTAAAAAATGAAACGATGAATCCAACCTGGAGTTTTAAAGACAGGGGCTCTCTCACGTGCATTTTAATGGCACAGGCAATGAATGAGCCAGTGACAGCAACAATCTCAACCGGGAATATGGGTAATTCCATGGCAGCCTATGGAGCTCATGCAGGATTAAAGACTATAGTATTTGTCCCTGAACATGCCACAAAAGAGAAAATCAGCGCTATAAGCTTACACGGTGCAATGGTTGTCAAAGTAAAAGGCGCTGACTATTCAGAAGTAAAATACAGGATACTTGATATGGCCAAAGATTTAAAACTGAGAATCGTTTCAGGGAACGGTCCGGTCAGAGTAGAAGGTTATAAGCTAAGCGCTTTTGAGTTATTTGAGCAATTCGAGAGGGATATACCGGAATATATAGCTGTTCCTACATCAGCATGTGGACATATCCGGGGTATCTTCAAAGGATTTTGTGAACTCAAAGAAGCCGGATATATTGAAAAATTGCCAAAAATGATTATTGTCCAGGCAGAAAATAATGCCCCAATTGTCAAAGCAATTGAAGAAAATAAAAGTGATGTTATTCCATTTGAAAATATAGAAACCCTGGCAGGAGCAATAACAACAGGTAATCCTAAAGGAGGAAAAGAAATTATCCAAAAAGCAGGAAAATTTAACTGGCTGGCAGCTTCAGTAAGCGAAAAGGAAATTATCGAATCTCAAAGATTATTAGCTCGTTCTGGATTTTTTGTAGAACCAGCATCAGCGACCTCTTTAGCTGCTGTAAAAAAACTGAAGGATAAAGGCAAAATTGAAGCTGATGCAAAAACGGTATTAATGCTGACTGGTTCGGGACTGAAAGATTCAAAAATCCTTGCTTACCATCAGCTGCAAACATATGAATATGATATTGCGGATATAAAATCTGAAATCAGCAAATGGATCCGGTATTAAACAGGTGGTAAGGACTTATCCGCCTAATTCCACCAAGCTCCCCGTTGCTGGTATATTTCTAAAAATTTCTCTATGCTCCTGTCGTATGTTTGCTCAATATCATCAGGAAAATAGCATGCGGGAAGCTCTCCATTCATACGGTGACTATGTAAACAATCACAGCATATACCTTTCTTTGAACAAGGATATGTACAATTGCATTTGTCCTGATTTTGTTCGTTTTTACATTCCATAGTATCTTGTTTTTAATTGAACAATCATCCTTTGAAACTATACAATTAATTACTGCCTATCAAAAAAAAAAGGCAGCCCTTTCAAGCTGCCTTTGATTAAAATATATTCAAACTATTCACCTTTCACTTCAAATTCAATGTCCTTGCTTACATCGCGGTGTAAATATACTGTTGCGGTATACTTCCCTACCTCTTTAACAGGCTCTTCTTTGATAATAATACTCTTTCTGTCAATGTCAATACCATGTTTTTTCAATTCTTCCGCAATCTGAATAGTATTTACCGAACCAAAAATCTTGCCCTTGGAGCTTGTCTTTGCTCCTATAACAATATTCAAATCTTCAAGTTCTTTGGCCTTTTCTTCCGCCTCCTGTTTAATCTTTTCTTCTTTATGTGCTCTCTGCCTTGCTATTTCCTCGTACATTTTCTTAGCTGACTCTGTAGCTGCAATAGCATAGCCCTGAGGGATGAGATAATTTCTTGCGTAACCATCCTTAACAGTTACTATATCATTTTTCACCCCTAAGTTTGCAATATCTTGTTTTAATATTATGTCCATATCGTAAGATTTATTATTTTAACATATCTGTAACATAAGGTAATAAAGCAAGATGTCTTGCTCTCTTAACAGCTCTTGCCACTTTTTTCTGGTATTTTTGTGATGTCCCGGTAATTCTTCTTGGCAGAATTTTTCCCTGCTCATTAAGAAACTTTTTCAGGAACTCGGGATTTTTATAGTCAACATATTTTATGTTGTTCTTTTTGAACCAGCAGAACTTTTTCTTTTTAACCTCTATTGCAGGGGGATTCAGATATCTTATGTCTGATTGATTTTGTTGTGCCATTTTTTATTCCTCCTCAGTTTTTTGTTCAGCATTATTACTCTTTTCTTTACTTTCTTTTCTTCTTCGTTTTGCGTATTCAACCGCATGTTTATCCATAGAAACGGTAAGAAAACGAAGAATCCGCTCATCACGCTTAAACTCAACCTCCAGGTTCTCAACAACATCGCCCTCTGCTTTAAATTCAAGCAAATTGTAAAATCCTGTAGACTTTTTCTGAATCGGATAGGCCAATTTCCTAAGCCCCCAATGCTCTTCATTAACGATCTCGGCTCCATTTTGCTCGAGAATTTTTCTGAATTTTCCAACCGCTTCCTTCATCTGTTCTTCAGATAAAACGGGAGTTAAAATGAAAACGGCTTCATAATTTTTCTGCATAAATACAATTATTTAATTTAACATAATGAATGATTAACAAGCCGCAAAATTAAACTTTTTACTTAAAAAAATAAAACATTAATGAAGAAAATAAAAAAGAAATCAGGGTTAAATTTATAATTTTGCAGTTAAAAATTTTCATTATTAGTTTCAAACGATGAGCAGGGTTATAGTAGGATTAAGTGGTGGCGTCGATTCAAGTGTTGCAGCCTACCTGTTAAAGGAAAAAGGATATGACGTCCATGGTCTTTTTATGAAAAATTGGGAAGACCAGGAAGGTGTATTGACAAGTAGCTGCACATGGGAGGATGATTGGTTGTTTGCTGAAATGGTAGCAAAAAAGTTGGATATTCCGCTTCATTTCGTTGATTTCAGCAAAGAATACAAGGAAAGAGTAGTACAATATATGTTTGAAGAATATCGCAAAGGCAGAACCCCTAACCCTGATGTCTTATGCAACAGAGAAGTTAAATTTGACCTTTTTGTCAAAGAAGCTCTTAAATATAATGCGGATTATGTTGCCACCGGGCATTATTGCAAAAAGATTATAAATACTGATAAAAAAGGAAATACAATATATTCTCTGCTGGCAGGAGAGGATAAAAACAAAGACCAAAGCTACTTCTTATGCCAGATATCCCAGGAACAACTATCAAAAGCGCTTTTTCCTGTAGGTGAATTAACAAAACACGAGGTGCGCAAAATTGCAAGCAATCTTAACCTGGCAACAGCTGAGAGAAAAGACTCACAGGGTATTTGCTTTGTAGGGAAAGTGGATTTGCCCACATTTCTTCAACAAAAACTCACCCCGAAAAAAGGTGCAGTTGTTAAAATCAATATAGATGACTTCAACAATTATTATGAAAAGATTCTTTCGAAGGAAAACAACAGCATTTACCATGAATACGACTTTTCTGAAATAGGTGGAGAAAAAACAGGCGAACACAAAGGAGCCCATTTCTACACGATCGGCCAGCGAAAAGGGTTAAATATCGGGGGAACAAAAGAACCATTGTATGTAGTAGGAACGGATACAGAAAAAAATATAATCTATGTAGGCGAAGGCTCAAGCCATCCGGCATTATACAGGAAAGGCCTTTTTATTAAGCACGAGGATATTCATTGGATAAGACCGGATTTAGCTATGAAAAACGGAGCAAAAAGAACATTTGATATAAGAATCAGGTACCGTCAAAATTTGCAAAAAGGAATTATTGAAAGAAAAGAAGAGGGCATTTATATCACTTTTGAAAAAGCACAAAGAGGAGTCACACCCGGACAATTTGCAGCATGGTACAATGATGACGAGTTAATTGGCTCAGGAGTGATTGCATGAAATATAACCATCTGATGAAAACCTAAGAGCCTTGGTAAATTTAATTTTAGAAAGTATATTTGTTGAAAACTTTTCAGATATGATACAGCGAATACAAACTCTTTACCTTTTAATAGCTTTAATTTTAACTGGAGTATTATTCTTTTTCCCATTCGCAGAAATATTATCCGCGGAAAATGAATTATATTCTTTTCATTTCAATGGTTTTTACCATGCCGAATCAGAAGAGCTCTACATACAAACCATCCCTTCGATTATTCTGCTTATCGCAATTGCATTGCTCAATATTGTGATAATATTTTTGTTTAAAAAACGCATCATCCAAATGCGGCTGGCATTTATTAACATGCTACTGCAATTGGGCTTTGCCGGACTGATATATTTTTATGTCAATAACCTTTCATCAAGCCTGGAGGCTGAAGCTGTCAGTTATAAACTATTTGGCGCCATACCATTTATTGCAGCCATTCTACATTATCTTGCTATAAGAGCCATTGGCAAGGACGAAGCCCTTGTCCGATCAATAGATCGTATAAGGTAAATAAAGGCTGAATACCATATATATG
>JBKGZD010000176.1:0-5025 GCA_046545795.1 Bacteroidales bacterium
AGAGAATTAATCCCTGCAAAAAAATGGGAATGCAAAGAATGAAAGGGAAAACTTTGTATCACAATATTCAATGTTAGAAAACAGAACTATAAAAGTCAAAACTTTTAACCCTTTTCATCAATCCATAGGCATCCACAATGTTTAATGAAAAAATTTGAGATAAAAAAATGCAGGCAGGTAACTCTTTTGAACAACAAAACATAGCTGCTTTTGGTTTTACAACAGAGGTTTAATAATTTTGAATCCTTTGGAATTAATTTAATACATTTCAACAATGAAGCATTTTACACAACTACTATTTATAATATTCCTGTTTTTCTCGTTTTCTTCTATAGAAGCACAAGAGCCAGAAAAAGAAATTGAGTTGATTGAAGATCAGTTTAAACAAAACATTGATGATTTACTTGATGAGTGGTATAATACAAAATACAAGATCAAGAAAGATTCATTCAATCTTCCGCTTAAACCGACGGCAGGTATTGAGGAACCCGATTCCTTTTATATTGAAAGATTAAAAAAACTTCCATCAGTTATAGAATTAAATTACAATAAAATAGTACGGAATTTTATACATGTATATACGATAGAACAAAGAGAAAGAGTTCAACTTATGCTTGGGTTATCAGAATATTATTTCCCGATATTCGAAAGGATTTTTGATCAATATGAATTACCTCATGAATTAAAATACCTTGCCATAATAGAATCTGCTTTAAACCCGAAGGCTGTTTCCAGAATGGGAGCCACAGGTATGTGGCAATTTATGTACGGAACAGGAAGAATGTATGATTTATCAATCAATAGTTTTATTGATGAAAGAAGAGATCCTGTAAAGTCGACCTATGCTGCAGCAGAATACCTGAGAGACCTTTATGGTATGTTTGGAGAATGGGATTTAGCCATAGCAGCATATAACTGTGGCCCAAGAAATGTCAATAAAGCAATTTACCGTGCTGGAGGGAAAAAGAACTTTTGGGACATTTACTATTACCTCCCAAGAGAAACAAGAGGCTACTATCCAGCATTCATAGCAGCAATGTATTTCATGAATTATTATGAAGATCACAACCTCTATCCCAAAGAAATTGAATTACCTCTTGCAACCGATACAGTAAAAGTAAAAAAGCAGGTTCACTTGCAACAAATTGCAGAGGTACTCAATGTTCCAGTAAAAGAACTTGAAGATTTAAATCCCCAGTACAGAAGAAATATTATCCCTGCAAAAGGTCAAGAATATGCGGTTAAACTTCCCCAGAAAATAACAGGGAATTTTATTCAGATGGAAGATTCTATTTACAATTATAAAAAAGAGAATTTTTTTGCAGACAATCTCCACAAAGAGCCTTCCTCACGGTCACGATTCGTGCCTCAGGTCCCCGATGGGACTTTAAAACTGGTTTATACCGTAAAACCAGGGGATAACTTAGGACACATCGCTGAGTGGTACAATGTGAGAGCATCTCAACTAAGATACTGGAATAACCTGAGAGGAAATTTGATAAGGGTTGGACAAAAGCTTAACGTCTATGTTCCCAGGGATAAGGTTGAATATTATAAAGCAGTAAACTCCTTACCTTTCGAAGAAAAACAGCAACGAAGCGGACAACCTGTAAGCGCATCAACGTCCAGTGACAAAGAAACTAAAAAAGAAGATGGCTATATATATTACGAAGTAAAAAATGGTGATACATTGTGGGAAATCTCAAAAAAACACCCAGGTGTTACTCAAAACCAGCTACTGCAATTGAATAATATTCAAAACGGTAAAAACCTCAGGCCTGGTCAAACCCTAAAAATTAAAAAAGAAACTTAATAACCAGCATATTCCGGGATCTAAAAAAATTTATAAATCGATTTGTCTTCCAGATATTCCAAAAATATTAAATTTATGGAGATTATATAAATCATCCATTTAGCTTGGGACAAGTGAAGATAAAACCTATAAAAATATTTTTTGTTTTCTTTTGCTTATTGACCATAATAGGCATTATTGCTTATATATTTCCTGAAAATGGAATCAAGTTAAATAATAATATTACGCTTTATTTTCCTGGTCTGGAGGAAATCATTGAGCAAGAAGAAGGACAATATAAAGATATAACAGAAATAGTAGAGAAACATACACCCAATGATACACTATTAACATTTTTCCCGGATACTATAGCCCCTGATATAAAAACTCTTCAAAATGACTCCTCCCTGCAACATGATACTGATACAGGTATTGTAAAGGCTCTTCCAAAAAAACAAACACGCAAAACCCAACGACAAATTTCAGATTCTACCAGGATACAATATCCACAAGGGGATCGCTCTGTATTATACCCATTTTTTGAGCAGTTGGAAAAAATTAAACAAAATGACCGATTAATTCGTATTTTGCATTACGGTGACTCTCAAATTGAAGGTGACAGAATTTCATCCTATATCAGAAACCAATTACAGGAGCGTTTCGGTGGCTCTGGTATAGGACTCATTCCGGTTGTACTCCCTTTTCAAACAGAAATGCCTCTTGAAATCAATGCCTCAAAAAACTGGAAAAGATATACCCTGAAAAATAAAGAAAATTTTCAGCATAACCGTTTTGGCATTCTCATGTCTTTCACCCGGTTTTCACCACATTATAGCAATCATCATGGCGAAGTTTATGAAGCCAGTATAAACCTAAAACCTTCTTCAATAGCATATAATAAAATCTCCCAGTATACCCGGTGCAAAATATTTTATGGCTACAACAAAAAACCTTTTATTATACAACTCGAAAAAGACGATAAAGTAGTTGATGCTGAAATGATTCCCGCAACCAGTAAACCGGAGGAATTTGTATGGTCGGTGCCTCCCGGGGTTAACCAGATTAAACTGAGCTTCAAAGGAGAACACAGCCCTGATATTTATGGCATTGCACTGGATGGAGAAAAAGGTATTGCGTTGGACAACATTCCCCTAAGAGGCAGCATTGGCAATGAATTCAGTAAAGCAGATACCGTATTTTACAAAAAAATGCTGGAAAAATTAAACACCAAACTTATTCTCTTGCAATTCGGTACAAACCTGGTCCCATCATCCCATAATGATTTCAAATTTTATGAAGATCAGCTCTATAATCAACTTTCAACGCTTAAGTCTTTGGATGAAAATTTGAGCATTATTGTTATAGGCGTGAGTGATATGGCGGAAAAAACTGGTAACCGCTATGAGTCCTACCCCACAATAGAAAAAATCCGGGATGCTCAGAAAAACGCTGCATTTAGAGCTGAATGTGCTTTTTGGGATACATTCCAGGCCATGGGTGGAAAAAATTCTATGCCAAGCTGGGTATTTGCAGATCCCCCTCTTGCCAGGAAAGACTTCACACACTTTACTTACAAAGGCTCAGTGGTGATAGCAAAAATGTTTTATAAAGCTTTAATGAATGATTTTTTAAGATATCAGCAACGAAATAAACAGGAAAATGATAATATTTACAGCGATACTATTTCAACCCGGGAATAAATATCTTTAGCTTTTGGAATATATAAAAGAAATACTGCTCTATTCAGAAGATAAGCCGATGCTTTTCACAAGGCTGTATTTCTGGGTTTTCTTTGCCATCCTCCTGGCGTTTTACAGCATCATTTATAAGAAAAATCCACTGAGGAACGCATACCTGTTCTTAATGAGCCTTTTTTTCTATTATCAGTCAAGTGGGTATTTCTTTATGCTGCTTATTTTTTCAACAATTTCAGATTATATTCTTGGATGGCTTATATATAAAGCAGAAGAAAAAATTCATAAGAAAATTTTCGTTACTATCAGTGTAGCAATTAACTTAGGTTTGCTCAGTTATTTCAAATATGCCTACTTTTTCTCTGATATTATAAACAGGGTTTTCAATACCAATATAGAAGTCGTTGATTTTCTCGCTCAATGGTCAAACTCAATTGCCGGTACAAATTTCGAGATTAGCTCCATTATACTTCCAGTAGGAATATCTTTTTACACATTTCAAACCATCAGCTATACTGTTGATATTTACAGAAATAAAGTAAAACCCGTAAAAAGTATTATTGATTTTGGTTTCTATGTGTCATTCTTCCCACAGCTTGTTGCCGGCCCAATTGTAAGGGCCGCAGAATTTGTTCCCCAACTTTACAAAAAGTTCAGATTAACCGTACAAGAATTTGGACATGCTTTGTTTTTAATTACCACTGGGTTGATAAAAAAAATGATCATCTCAGACTATATTTCAATTAACTATGTGGATAGGATCTTCGATTCACCCCTTTCATATTCGGGATTTGAAAACATAATGGCTGTTTATGGATATTCACTGCAAATTTATTGCGATTTTTCAGGCTATACAGATATAGCCATCGGAGTTGCTTTATTATTAGGATTCAGATTGCCGGTAAATTTTAATTCTCCTTATAAAGCAATTAATGTAACTGATTTCTGGCGAAGATGGCATATTTCATTGTCTTCCTGGCTTAGAGATTATTTGTATATCTCCCTGGGAGGAAACAAAAAGGGAGAATTCAGAAGAAATATAAATATAATGATTACGATGCTTTTGGGTGGATTATGGCATGGCGCTCACCTCAGATTCATTATCTGGGGCGGAATTCACGGTGTAGCATTAGTACTTCATAAGCTATGGAGCAATCTCATAAACTACATTAATCCTGATTATCAATACACCAGAACAAAAAGAGGTCTGTCAAAATTCTTCTCTGTTTTCCTGACATTTCATATAGTAACAGCAGCATGGATATTTTTCCGTGCACAGAACATGACCAAAGCAAGGCAAATGATAGAAAGAATACTGACACCTGTTGACTGGGATTTAATACCCGAAATGATTGACTCTTATAAAGAAATCTATGGAATCATGGTTATTGGTTTTATACTCCATTGGCTGCCAAATAATTTCAAAGAAAGGTACAGGGGTTGGTTTATTCAGTCACCTCTAATGATCAAAATTTTGATCATTATTATCGTTGTCTTTGTTATCTATCAGTTTAAATCAGCAGCAATTCAACCGTTTAT
>JBKGZD010000177.1:0-4993 GCA_046545795.1 Bacteroidales bacterium
GAATTAACCAAACTTGAGCTGCCGCCTTCTGCGGTACAAGCAGCTGAGCTAATCGCTGGGCTTATTTTTTGAAATTAGTGTTGCTATTCGTTTTCGATTCTTCCAATTCTTTAGAGAAAAGTAAGATTATACCCGAAAACTTTAGAAATCTTGGTTCTAAGTTGGGTTTCTCGGAAATCAGTCCAAATAAAAGATAATCATATCCATTGCTATTTTTTAATTATATCTAATATTTCTACATAATTATTGAGTTGAATTCTGGATTTTTCTCCAATTCTTTTTCCAATGATAGCTTTCGCAAGAGGACAATTTTTATGTATTAATTTAATCTTCTTAGAGCTATCAAACTTACTTATGGGATGATTAACTAAGTTTACGGTTATTGTTTTGTTATTATTAACATATCTTAATTTGACCAAACTGTTTTCTGTTACCACATCTGTATTTTTCAACTGCTTATTAAATTGTAAAGAACCAGACTTTCTTATATTTTGTCTATACTCTTTTAATTGAGGATTAGCTGCTTCTAGCTTTTTGCGAACCTGTCTTCTGGTGATTGTTTCATCATAATTAAAATATATTAAACTTACACCTTGACTTTTACATCTTTTTCTTTTTCGCTCATCCAATTTTTGCTGACGCCAAAATCCCTTTTTTCCTCCATAATATTCCACAGGTTCAAAGTGTTGCTTTCCCTGATATTCAATTGCTATCCTTCTTTTAGGTAGATGAATATCGATATGTTGATTGCCTCCTAGCCAATCAGGGCTATCATGAATTTTGACTTTCTCCTCAGGATATAATTCTTTAATAATATCATATAATTTTTGTTCTCCCTTAGAGGCGAATTCTTTTCGTCTAGTAACTTTTTCTTCGGGGATAGTAAAAAGCTCAACGAACAAATTGTTGCCTTGCTTAGTATCAGAAGAGGGAATAAGTATTCCTATTAAAAATATAAAGGCAAGTGTTCCTAATATTATCCATACAATTTTCCATGCGCCAAAAATCATGAGGATGAAAAGTAAAATTAAAAAGGCCCAGCCTCTTAATTTCTCAAAAAGACAAAGCATTCCTAATCCGAAAACTATCAGGAAGAAATTTGCCAAATCAGGGAAAAGAACGTCTTCAGAAGTACAGCCACTTATTCCCAATATCAGAATTATTAGGGCCAATCTGTATTTTATTAAATTAACCCTGGTCATATTGATGGAAAATTTTTTCTAGAATTAACAATAAACCAATACTCAATTTAATAAAAAAATATAACCTAATAAACTCAAATTAATAAAAGATTACCCTCTATAATTGATACTTAACCTACGGTTATTTCGTAAAAAATTATAACCAGCTCAATTTTAATTATTAATAACTTTTTCAGAGCTATTTGCTAAAAGTTAGGTTATTAGAGCATTATATGAGTTGTTGACATTTTTGGTTAATAATATTTTCAAAAATTTTAATTTCATAGCATCTACAATAAAATAATTTTTATATCTTTGTAGGCAGTATGAAAAGATTAAAATTAAAAAATATTGCCAACATTCGTTTTGGTTTAAACGCAAAAACAAACGACAGAAGTGGTATCCTCTGCCTTCAGGGTAAAGATTTAAAAGATAATCGCCTTGAAATTGCAGGGTACATGTATGCTGAACCCAACGATTGTACAGCCAGAGATATTCTTCAACCTGGCAATGTGCTTTTCTCTGCAAAAGGAAACAGGCATATGGCTGCGGTTTGGGATAAGAATGATAAGGCTGTAGCATCTTCAACCTTTTTAATCCTATCGGTAAACGAGCAGGAAGTATTGCCAGAATACCTGGCCTGGTACCTGAACCAACCCAAAACACAAAATTACCTGAAGCAGGTTAAAAAGGGTGGAACAGTATCGGTTGTTAGCAAAAAAGAATTTGAACAAATCGATGTTGATATTCCGTCCATTGAAATTCAGAAAAAAATCAACAGAATTGTTAACTTAGAGATTCATGAGCAACAGCTTATGGATGAATTAAAAGCAAAGAGAAAGCTACTTGTACGTGGTATTACAAACAAAATATTTCAAAAATAAGAAACATGGCCAATAAAGTAACCCAACAACAAATTAACGCTGTAGCATGGCAGGCATGCGACACCTTCCGTGGAGTGGTTGATCCCTCTGAGTACAAAAATTACATCCTGGTTTTCCTGTTCTTAAAATACATGAGTGATGTATGGAAAGACAAGAAAGCCATCTATGAAGAAAAGTATAAGGGGGATAAAGAACGTATAGCAAGGGCAATGAAAAGAGAACGTTTCGTTCTACCCGATGACAGTTCTTTCGATCATATCTACGAACAGAGAAATGCCAACAATATAGGCGAAATCATCAACGAAGCGCTGGATGCTATTGAGGAGGCCAACAAATCCAAACTCGAAGGTGTATTCCGGAATATTGACTTCAATTCAGAAAGCAGCTTAGGACAAACAAAGGATCGAAACAGGAGATTGAAAAATCTGATTGAGGATTTCGCCAAACCTGAAATGGACCTTAGAAAAGATCATATTGGTAACAACGATATCATTGGTAATACATACGAGTACCTAATCTCACGTTTTGCCAGTGACGCAGGAAAGAAAGGTGGAGAGTTTTACACACCAGGCGAGGTCTCTGTTTTGTTAGCTAAACTAATGAATCCCCAGCCCGGAAACAGAATATACGATCCAGCTTGCGGTTCGGGTTCATTGTTGATAAGGGTAGGTGATGAAGTGGACTCTAAGGATTTTTCCCTGTATGGACAGGAAAGCAATGGTAGTACCTGGGCACTTTGTAAAATGAATATGTTTCTTCATGGAAAGGATAATGCCAGCATAACCTGGGGAGATACCCTGAACAATCCTAAATTTATAAGCGGAGATAAGTTGGACAAATTTGATGTAGTAATTGCCAATCCTCCCTTCTCACTGGAAAAATGGGGTGCTGAAAGTGCTTCAAAAGATCAGTTCAACCGATACTGGCGGGGTGTTCCACCCAAGAAGACTGGAGATTACGCATTTATCAGCCATATGATTGAAAGTGCTGTAAAAGACAATGGCAAAATTGGGGTAATTGTGCCACACGGTGTTTTGTTCCGTGGTGGCGCTGAAGGCAAAATCCGGCAAAAACTGATTGAAGAAAACCTTCTGGAAGCGGTTGTGGGTTTACCACCTAAATTATTCTATGGTACTGGTATCCCGGCTTCCATCATGGTGTTCAACAAAGGAAAAGAAACCAGCGATGTACTCTTCATTGATGCCAGCAGGGAATTTCTGGAAGGTACCCGGCAAAACCGGCTGGGTGATGAACACATTGAAAAGATTATCCAAACTTATGAAGATTTCAAAACCATAAACAAATACTCCTACAGAGCTGCTTATAAAGAGATTGAAGAAAACGAGTTCAATCTGAATATTCCCCGGTATGTAGATACCTTTGAGGAGGAAGAAGAAGTAGATATTCCAAAGGTGAAAGAAGAAATAAAGGACCTGGAACAGGAACTTACCGAGGTACGAAAAGAAATGGATCAGTATTTAAATGAATTGGGTCTCTAGATATTAATAATGAATAAGTTATCGTATAAATTGCACAATATCAAAGTATATGAAAATATGCAAAACAGGAGATAAAACATTAAAGACCAGACCATAAAATGGAATTAAAGGATATAATCACAAAAATGGATCAGCTCAGGGAAGAATTGGATTCACTACGTCCCATCCCTGAAGATCGTATGAACAGATTGAACCAGAAACTAAGGCTTGACTGGAACTACCATTCCAACAGCATAGAAGGGAACACATTAACCGCCTCGGAAACGAGAGCTTTCCTGCTTCATGGCATTACAGCCAAAGGCAAACCTTTCAGGGATTACATAGAAATGAAAGGGCACGACAAAGCCATTAAAAAACTGGAAGATATTGTCCATAAGGATTTAAATATTACAGAAAGTCTTATTAAGGAGATTCACAAAATCATCCTGGTTGAGCCCTATAATGGAGAAGCAGAAATCAATCCGGGAGAATACAAAGAGCAACCCAATTATCTATATTCACCGGAAGGTGAGCGAATTGATTTTGAACCACCGGAAGAAGTGCCTCGGTTGATGAATGATTTGGTAAATTGGTTAAACAATCACATTGAACCTCCCAAACGTAAAAAGAAAAAATATGATTTACATCCTTTATTTATAGCAACCGGCTTTCATGCTCAATTCATAAAAATACATCCATTTGGTGATGGTAATGGTAGAATGGCCCGGATTCTAACTAATCTAATCCTGATGCTTTGCGGGTACGTACCTGCCATTGTCAGGCTGGAGAAACGCAAAGAGTATTATAATGCCTTAAATGCAAGTACCCTTGACAGTCCCGAACCTTTGGCTGAGTTTATCGGAGAGGAATGCATTCATTCTTTGGAAATAGCTATTAAAGCAGCGAAAGGAGAAAGCATTGATGAACCGGAAGATATTGACAAGAAGATGAGTATGCTCGAACAAAAACTAAAAGGCCTTGGCCGGGAAGAAATTAAAATAGAAAAAAGCAAAGAAGTGACAGATGATCTTTTTGAGCATTTGGTCTTACCCATTGTAGAGCAAACAGTGGAAAAAGTTAAGCGTTTTGAAGAGCACTTTCATAAAATAGAATTTTCTTATGATGTTGATGGAACAGGCAGGGAAATTCAAAATGCTGATGCAGTATCAAAAGATTTAAAGAATACCTGGTTAAATAAAAAAAGACCTGCGCATCAATTTAAATTTGATATAAGATTAAAAGGATTCAAAAAAGCAGGCATAGATACATTTGACATAAATAAAGGTTTCCGGGTAAACTTTGATCAGTTTAAATATATCATAAGCTATACCTCAAAGAAACCACGGTTTGAAAACCCATACCACAAAAGACTGGATGACAAAGAGATCGAAGAAATATCCAATTCCATATTCGACCAGGTGTTTAACGAAATAAATCTGAGGCTGGATAA
>JBKGZD010000178.1:0-4992 GCA_046545795.1 Bacteroidales bacterium
CTATCAATCAGCACAATAATAGGTTTATGTATAAGGAAATCCTCCGGAAATTAAACTCTGTTAATCGAATTCTTAATCCAGGCATTGACAAGGAGGTACATTTTTTGACTGTTTGGGAGTCTTAACCGCCCATTCATAATTGTTTCAGAATCTAATTTTTTTATTTTCCGGAAAAGCTTCCTGTAATATTTATATGCCAGGTAAACGCCTAGTCTTACATCTTTGTGCAACATTTTTATTCCTTCATAGGCTTGCTTGAAATCTTCTTCTATGTTTTCCTCTATCTCCTTTTTTGTTTCCTCTGTGAAACCATTATCCAGCACTTTATTGAAATAAATCCTTCCCCTGTCGTCGTAATCACTCTGTATATCTCTTAAAAAATTTATTTTTTGAAAAGCCTCTCCAAGCTTTCTTGCATAGGGTTTAAGTTTTTCATAGCCCGAATTATCGTTGTGATAAAAAACCCTTAAACACATAAGACCTACTACTTCGGCTGAACCATAGACATATTTTTCACCAAGAACTTTGTCATATTCATTATGATTCAGATCCATTTTCATGCTATTTAAAAAAGCCTCTATGTGTTCTGGTTCTATTTTGAATTGATTAACAATTCTTTGAAAGCTGTCAATGATGGGGTTGGTACTTATCTTTCTTTCTATAGCCTGGTACGTTTCTGTTATGAATTCATCAAGCATGTTTTTCTGGGGATAGTTATAAAATGTATCTACAATTTCATCAGCATACCTTACATAACCATATATCCCATATATCGGATTATGGAATTTTTTGTTCAACATCCTTACTCCAAGAGAAAAAGAGGTGCTGTAGTTTTTTGTTGTCAGTTTGCTAACTTGCAAATTGTTTTTTTCGTAAAGTTGAATGCTCATAATTAATCTTTTCTGTTACCAGTTTTGAACTTATGACTGCCATTGGTAAACCTGTTCCCGGAATTGTTGAAGAGCCTACATAGTATACATTTTTATACTGTTCATCTTCGTTACGGGGTCTGAAGCCGCCTACCTGGTCAAGGTCATGTGCTAAACTTAATCCACTCCCGCGGTACAAATTAAACATATTTTTCCAGTTCACCGGGTCAAAAATGGTTTTTGACACAAGATTATTTTTAATATCGAAATCTAACCTTGTGGATAAATCCTTGATTATGTGCTCTGCAAGTTCTTCACGATCATCCCAGTTTGGTTTGTAACGCAAATCAGGCACGGGGCAAAGGATGAATAAATTTTCATGTCCTGGAGGTGCTGTATTTGTATTAAATTTCGATGAAATATTGACATAATAATATGGTTTTTCGAGACTTATTGAATTCTTAAAAATTTTACCCGCATATTCCTTAAAATTATTCCCGAGAAAATAATTGTGGTGGAATCCTTTCTTTATCTTTTCTTTTACGCCCAGATACATAGTGAATGGAGCAAGCGTCCATTTCATTTTATCCAGCCTGGGTTGTGAATATTTTTTTCTTCCGAAAACTTTTCCCCTGAACCATGCGGCATCTGAGTTGATAACAAAAAGATCGCTTTTCCATGTATTTCCTTTATGGTCAGTAAGCCCACTGATTTTTTTCTCAGTATTAGTTGTGTAGTCAACAATTTCAGTGTTATAATGTATTTTAACATTTTCTTTTTCTAATTCCCTGAGGAGTCCTTCTACAATTTTATACATACCGCCTCTAACATTGTGATACCCGTCGTGTACCAGTTCGGTATATGTGAGCATACTGAAAATAGCAGGTGTGTCAAATGGTGTGGCTCCTAAGAAAAAGGCAACCAGGCTGAAAATTACTTTTACTTCGTAAGATGTGAAATGTTTTTCCATTTCGCTCCACATGTTTCCGAATAGTTTCGGTGCATTTCGTATTGGTACTCGTGTCAGGCGCAACAGGTAATCGGGGAGGTTTTTAAAATTGCTTTTTATAATTTTGTCTTCTGTATCGTGGTAAATTCTTCCGGCGCTTTCCAGGTATTTTTTCATTTTCCTTTCAAAACCGGGTTCAATATCCTTAAATTCTTCAGCCAGTTTTTTTAAGTCTTTGTATATGGTGAAAAAGCGTTCTGAATCAGCAAAATTGACTTTGTACAAGGGATCCAGCTCTACAAACTCAAAAGGGATCTCAATATTGCAATAATCTGCAAATTCCTTAAACTCATAGCTCATACTGAAAAAAGTAGGGGCTATATCGAAGGTAAAACCATCTTTTTTAAGCTGATTGAGTCTTCCACCTGCCTGGTGGTATTTTTCCACCATTTCAACTTCGTATCCATCTTTTGCAAGTCGTAATGCTGTGGTCAGACCGCCCAAGCCCGTCCCAACAATGAGTACTTTTGTTGCCATACACAATATTGTTGATTATTTACTATCTTAAACATAAATTTAATTATTTTGTTTAATATTCATATAAAAAAGTTAAACAAAACACATATTTAATTACTCAACAAGGTATTAAAAATATATTGGATAATGACTAAAAAAGCAGCAATAATTGGAAGTGGAGCAGGCGGAATAGCGACAGCTATACGTTTGGCATTGAAGGGTATGGAAGTTGCTGTTTTTGAAAAAAATAGTTATCCAGGTGGTAAAATTGCAGAGCTTAATCATGCGCAATACAGGTTTGATACAGGTCCCAGCGTATTTACCATGCCCCGGTTGGTAGACGAACTTTTTGAATTGGCTGGTAAGGACCCCCGGGAATTTTTTCAATATGAAAAGTTGAGTTCCAGTGCACGGTATTTTTGGGAGGATGGAGTTGTAGTTGATTCGTATGGCAACATCAATGACTTTGTAAATGAAATGTCATTGAAAACATCAGAAAAGCCTGAAAACATCAGGGAATTTCTGCAAAAAAGCAAAGAATTGTATGATCTGACTGCTGATGTCTTCATTTTTGATTCTATCCATGAGAGAATGAAAATGTTTAAAAAGTCAAGTTTGAAAGCTCTTCTGAATTTTCATGAACTGAATGTTTTTTCAACTATGCATGAAGCGAACAAAAAACAGTTCACCCAGGGTAAAGTTGTGCAGTTTTTTGACAGGTATGCAACATACAACGGCTCAAATCCCTATCAGACCCCCGCTACATTAAATGTGATTCCACACCTGGAGCACAATACAGGAGCCTTCTTCCCGGGAAAAGGTATGTATGCAATTGTTACAGCTCTGGTTAAACTGGCAGAAGAAGCTGGCGTTAAATTTTATTATGAGGATGAGGTCAGAACACTTCATACATCCAGACGCAAAGTTTCTCATGTTGAAACAACATCAGGTGTTCAGCCGGTGGATTATGTTGTATCGGATATGGATGTTCATTATTTTTATAAGAATGTGCTGCAAAATGAGAAAAATTTTGAGCGGCTTACCAGAAATGAAAAATCTTCATCAGCTTTAATTTTTTACTGGGGTATTGCCAGGGAATTTCCTGAGTTAAGTTTGCACAATATTTTATTTGCGGAGGACTATGAAGCAGAATTCAATTCGCTTTTTGACAAGAAAGAAATCTATGATGACCCTACTGTCTATATTTTTATCAGCGCTAAACAAGTTGCAGGTGATGCCCCGAAGGGGAAAGAAAATTGGTATGTAATGATTAATGCGCCGGAAAATATCGGTCAGGATTGGAGTAAACTAAAAGATAAAGCCAGGGAAAAAATTCTGATTAAGATAGAGCGTATACTGAAGCAGCCGGTGAGGGATTTTATTGAATTTGAGAAAGTCAGTGACCCTGTGGAAATTGAAAAACAGACAGGTGCTTATCATGGTTCTTTGTATGGCAACAGCTCCAACGGGAAGTTTGCAGCCTTCAACAGGCATCTGAATTTCAGCAGACAATACAAAGGTCTTTTTTTTACCGGGGGAAGTGTCCATCCGGGTGGTGGAATTCCTCTTTGTTTTGCATCAGCTAAGATTGTGGCCAATAAAATAAAACCTTAAAAAACTTTTAAACCAGAAATTATGACAGAAACAAAACTTGCAATTATAGCTCGATTTTTTTTAGTGATTATTTATTTGGTAGGATTGGTTGGTATAAGCGTCAATTCGTTAAGGCCCATGTATGTTTTTTTAACTCCTGTTACATTGATTATCAGTGCGATGGTTTTACTGGCTTTTCATGAGCCCTGGAACAGGAAATTTATTCTGGCTTTGGTTATCATATACCTGGGCGGTTTTTTTGTTGAGCTCATTGGAACAACTACAGGTGCTGTTTTTGGTAGTTATGAATACCATGAGGCTTTGGGTTTTAGATTGTTTGATGTTCCTCTGATTATTGGAATTAACTGGCTGTTGGTTGTTTATTCGGCTTATTATATCGCAGCGTATTTGATTAGAAACAAATACCTGCGCCTCTTAGCTGGTGGAGTTCTTATTTTTGTCTTCGACCTGGTTCTTGAACCTGTAGCTATGAAACTGGATATGTGGAGTTGGAAAGGGGGAGAGGTACCTCTTCAGAACTACCTGGCATGGTTTTTTATTGGAGTGGCTTTCATGAGTTTGTTTGCCGCTTTTAGACTCAGGTTGAAAAATAAAGTAGCAGGTTACTTGTATTTTATAATGATCCTGTTTTTTGGAATTCTGAATATAACCCTGTAATGATAGTAATGTATTTCAAGATAGAAATTTTACCACAACTGACATGATAACAGCAATGCATCATTCCTGGTATGAGCGTTTTTTTAGATTTTACAGTCGCTTTATGCTTTCAAACCATTTCCGCAGGATTATCATAAACGGCTCTTATACTGAAAAAAACCGCTCTGTGATGCTTATTGGAAATCATTTTAGCTGGTGGGACGGCTTCATTGCCAACTACCTGAACATGGTGGTATTTAAAAAGCGATTTCATATTATGATGCTTGAAGAGCAATTGAAACCCCGCATGTTCTTGAATAAAGCAGGAGCATACTCAATTAAAAAGCAGACAAGGGATGTGGTGAATACGCTGAATTATACAGTTGAGCTAATGAAGGATAAAAACAA
>JBKGZD010000179.1:0-4945 GCA_046545795.1 Bacteroidales bacterium
CCGGGTTTGGGAAGTTTTGTTCTCCTTGTTGTGGTTGATTCAATATTGTCCTCCTAGGACGCAATGCTTTTTAATGACTTCTGTATTTCCTTCAAGATCGAAGAGCTCTATGTATACAAGGTATATTCCCATTCTTGCTTTTTGATTGTTGTCATTTAAACCGTTCCACGTAAATTCACCCGTGGTAGCCAGTGTTTTGTTATTCACCAGGTTTCTGACAACCCTCCCCTTGTTGTCAAATATTCTGATGGTCACTACATTCCCTGGTTTTGATAATTTGTACTTAATAGAGAGAACGTCGTCCCTGCCGTCATTATCCGGTGAGAAAACTTCCGGGGCAATTGTGAATCTGCTGTCTTCAGCTTTTTTTTCAGTAAATTGGGAGTTAATATAACCCGGTGTGGCATACCCCGCTGAACTTGCTGCTGAATGCCAGTTTTCCTTGTTGTTGGTGTTCCTGTCAAAGTGAATTCGCTCAAGGGACACCCCTTGAGTTTCATTTAACAATGGAAAATGCATCTCATCATTGTATTCGAAATGGTCAATTACGTTTAGTCCTTTATCGTAAATATAAACTGAACCTTCGCGATTGTTGAGTCGTGGCATTTCCTCTGTTTCAATAAAATTATTGCTGTGAGGCGTGTAATAATCTTTTTTTATGGATTCAGCTTTTTGAGTTAGAATGATATAATTCCCCGGGAAAAGCTGAAAAGAATGATCGTGAAGACAGCCTGTATTGTCTTCTTCATTTGCTATACAAAGGTCAGAAATTTCTACTGTTTTATCTGAGCGGTTGTAAAGTTCAATGAATTCCTTTCCCCCCGGCCATGGGTTAAATAACACTTCGTTAATTACTATGTCTTTATTCTCTGGTCTTTCTGGAATCTCAAAATCTGCTGATATCTTTTCAGTATTATTATTTCCTGCACAATCTTTCACGGTCCTGTCAATTTCTAAAGTGTACCTGACCTGTTTTTTAAAAGGTTCCTGAAAGGTTAGTACGATGCTTTTATATTCCGGTGGAACAGGTTCTGCAAAAATTGGCTCACTGATATTTTTAACCGTGTATTTTGATTTATCTGTTGCAGTTTCCCGGTCATATACTTCACTAAAGTGCACTTTGATGGTGTAATGGTCAACAACGGAAATAGTTCTTATTGAAATTGGCTGGTTATCTGGATTTTCATCTATAATAGAATTTGTTTCTCCTGGTGTACCTCCCTCATAATCAACTGAAGAGTTCCAGTTTTCTTTTTCTCCGCATGGATTACCGGGGTCAATCATTTCCAGAGACCAGCCACCTTCTCGTTTGTGTTCATTTTCATGCCAGTATACCCGCAGAGGAACGAAATCTACTATTGTGTTATCCTCAGTTTCTAAATATATCTGCGCTTCTGTATTATTGATTGCAGGGAAACTTTCAATACCCATTGTTTTTCCGTATTTCTTAAATTCTGTTTCATGTTCAGTATCGCAAAGGATAAGATAAGCTTTCGCAGGGATAGTATATTGACTGAGTGTTTTAGTTCTGCTTCCTGTTGTTAGCTTCCATCCTTCTATTGAAATATCAAATTCAGAGCGGTTATACAGCTCTATATATTCTTCTTCCGGCAATCCTTTAGAAGGATCTGGTTTAGCCATTGCTTCACTGATGACAATATCATATGGCCGGACTTTGTGATAGTCAAAACTGAGGGTAAATGAAGTATCATTGTCACATAGGTCTTTCAGGTCTTGAATTTGAAGCTTGTAACTGCTGTCTTGTTCAAATGCAATATTAAAAAGAAGCTCTATGGAATTTGCTTCTTCAGAAGGTTTTAGAATTGAAAAGGGATGACCTTTGCCCGGGATATAAAAATTTTCAGGATTTTCATACACTTCAGGTGCCAGGGCTTCATTGAAAGAAATTTTCAGCTGATTTGACGTAATAAATGAAAAATGTTTTGGATGAGGGGCTGAAGAATCTATATTGGGTGCATCAACCGAATTCAGTGTGCCGGGTGTTCCGCCTTTATCGTCTTTGGTCGCTGTCCAGTTTAACTTGCCGCTGCAATTATTCAGAGGGTCAATTTTTTCCAGTGAAAAACCGCCATTTTCCTTTTCATCGTCCTGGTACCATTCATCACTGTAAAACACACTGTTTATGGTTTTTTGCGATGAATCTTTCAGGGTAATAACGGCGCCTGAATTGTTTAGTGCAGGAAAACCACTGAAACTATAGGTGTTTCCATATTCTGAAAATTCATCTTCAACTTCATCATCACATAATATGAGGTATTCATTGGCATTGACTGTATAGCTTCCAAAAGACTTTGTTCGTGAGTTTATTTGCAATTCCCAGCCATTTAGATTCAGAGGATAATTGTTTGGATTATAAAGTTCTATATACTCGTATTCAGGTAATCCTGCAGAAGGGATAGGATCAGCCATGACCTCGTTAATAACGATATCGTTTTTTTGAGGTTCTTGAAAGATAAAGTCTTGAGAAAATTCTTGCATAGGGTCTTCATGAATGTCATAAATGTCCTTAACTGTCAGAGTATATTGATGGTTAGCCTGCAAGGGAGGCTCAAACAGAAGCGTCACTTTTTCAGCTTCAGAGGCTTTATAGATAACAGCTTCCGGATGTCCGTAATTATCATTTATTGCGTAGTTTATAGGATTAGTTGCCGATAATGAATCGGGTTGCCGGGAGAATTTTATTTTGGCAGAGGAATCTGTGAGGATTGAAAAATCTGCAACCCGCATTTTTTTATACATGAATTGGATGCAAGTGTCCTGGATAGGATTCCCATTCCTGTCTGTTATATTCTTTATATTTAAGTTGTTTTCGACGGAATCCTGGAAGGAGTTTTGAAAAGAGAGAGCTATCAGAGAATTGTCGTCTTTTATAATGCTGATTTCCTGAGGAGTTACCGTATCATTCAGGAGGTAGTTTGATTTTTCTGATATTGAGAGGCTATCCATTGGTTCTGAAAACTCCAGTTTCACATTGCTGGCGGTAGAAACGTTCTTGTCTGTTAATTTCGGAGCTATTGTATCGATGAGTTCGGTTTCAATCCTTATATCGTCCAGCCATAATTTGGAATCTGCAGTGGAGGTGTATTCATAATAAACACCAATATATTCACTTAGATTGTAATCGTTGTTTTCACCGGTTCCAATTTGTGTTAAATTGTTGAAATCACCGTTTTCTGCTATATTGATAATCCACTCGCCGTATTCATCTCTGATTACCTCAATTCCAATTATTGTACCTGGGTCAATGTTATTTTCCCAGTTATATTCAGTATTGATGATTTGATAACCCGCACCGGAAGAAATTTTCCACAATTTTATCATATCATCTGATCCACTATAGTTTACTCCAATGAGATAACCATTGGTACTGCCTGAAGGATGCATTTCTTCCGCATCTTTATCTGACATCAGGAAAAACCCCCAGTTGTTGCTTCCGGATGGATTATATTCATACTTTACAAGGAACCTCCATGTAATCCTGTGATTTGATAAATTCTTGCGGAATGGATATGCTATCCGGTCTCTGCTGCTTTCTGTGTTGTCATAAAAATGACGAAGCGAATATTCCCCGGATAAAGGTGTTTCATCAGTTGTAATCCATCTGTTTTCCGGATACTGAATAAACTCAGTTAGCTGATTGCTTTCAAAATCTATTGCCAGTTGGGCAGAGGTGTTGTTCACAATGAACAATAGTGCAACAAAATAAAAATATTTCGTGCAATTGTTTTTTAGTAAATTAATATTCATTGAAATTTTCAAAATGGCATATACGAATTTAACCGCAAAATAATCTTTGCGACATTTCAAGACTAAAAAATTAATGGTTAAATTTGATGCACGAATATATATTAAATATTTCTAAAAACAATATTTCATGAAGGTAGCAGTAATTGGATGCACTGGAATAGTTGGCCAGGAAATGTTAAAAGTTCTTGAGGAGCGCAAATTTCCTTACAAAGTAATATTACCGGTTGCTTCAGGCAAATCTGCCGGGGTAACGGTTGAGTTTGAAGGCCGGGATATTGAGGTCATTACTATGGAAAAGGCATTGGAAGAAAAGCCTGATCTGGCCTTGTTTTCTGCAGGAGACAAAGTTGCCGGAGAGTGGGCTCCTAAGTTCGCGGAAGAAGGAACCACCGTAATTGATAATTCCTCTGCGTTTCGGATGGATCCAACAAAGAAACTCGTGATTCCGGAAATTAATGCACATGTGCTAACAAAAGACGATAAAATTATTGCTAACCCTAACTGCTCCACCATTCAGTTATTAGTTGCTGTTTATCCATTGCACAGGCAATACAAGATTAAAAGGATGATTGTCTCAACATACCAGGCTGTTTCCGGTTCGGGTAAAGATGCCGTGGACCAGATGAAAAACGAGATAGCCGGGCAAAAAGGAAAGAAACACTATCCTTATCAGATTTATAACAATTGTATTCCTCAGTGCGGGGACTTTCTTTTTAATCGTTATACCACAGAAGAATCAAAAATTATATATGAAAGCCAGAAAATTGTTGATCCTAATCTCTGGATTACAGCAACAGCAGTGAGAATTCCAGTATTCAGAGGACACGCTGAATCAGTGAATCTTACTTTCGACAGGGAATTTGATATGCTCGATGTGAAAAATATTCTTAAACATGCTCCCGGGATTAACATTTATGACAACATTGAGGAAAATTTGTATCCCATGCCAAAAACTGCAGAAGATAAAGATGATGTTTATATAGGAAGATTGCGAAGAGATTTCTCACATCCACAAAGCTTGAATATGTGGGTCGTTGCTGATAACCTGCGAAAAGGAGCAGCTACAAACGCAATTCAAATTGCAGAATACCTTATTGGCAAAGAGATGTTATAGGTTTGCCCAGGCAAATTCAGAAGTAGAGGTAAAAATTAGTTTTAGCATCTGTTTTTTTCATGA
>JBKGZD010000180.1:0-4891 GCA_046545795.1 Bacteroidales bacterium
ATACAATTCAATTTCTTCAAAGTGATAATGTATTAGCTGAATATGAGCTATTTTATCTAAAAGGAGATATCTTAAAAATGCGATTACCAGAAAATCATCCAGATTATTGGGATCAAATAATCTATTTTGAACGAATAAACGGTATTACCAATTTTACTGAAGATATATTCTAATGAAAGTGAGCTAGATGTCTCCTTGTCCGCCACCCCAAGCCACCTTTTCACCAACACCAGCGGCTCCGGCTCTACTTTTTCCACGGCGTGGGATGGTTCGGGCTCTGGCATGGGAACCATTACAGCTACGCTGAGCGGTGAGTGTGGTTCTGTGGATGTGGAGAAAGAAATATGGGTAGGCAGCCCTGATTTTAGTCTTTCCGGGGAAAGCCAGATTTATACTTATGGAAGCAGTACCATATTAGTGAATTGGAGTTCTTCGGGTATTAATTACGAGGGCCAGGGTTCCCCTGCGATGGATTGGTCTTATACTGGACCGCTTTTTGATGTAAAAGGAGATTACCGCAAGGCCGATTTAATGGCCGGTGGTCGCACAGGCTATGGATGGGTCTATGGTGAAGCTACCAATCAATGTGGTAGTCATACAGAGGATTTTGCTTACGAGGTTATTGAAGACAGTCCTTATTCCCTGTCCGTTTCACCTGTTCCGGCAGATTACCAGATGACTGTAACAATTGATGAACCAATCGGTGATCAAACGAATGTTCAAAGCAGTCAGCAATCAGAACATAAATACTATCTTTACAATGATCGTTACATGTTGGTTAAACACGGAAAAGTTCGGGGTAATACATTTCAGGTTTCTACAAATAATCTGCCGGAAGGCTTCTACTTTTTAAAAGTAGTGACATTAAAAGACACCTATACCCGTAAGTTAGAAATCAGGCATTAGTTGTATTTAGCCTTCGGTGTACCGTGCACCGGAGGCTTATTTTCCGGTCATCGGCCAGATTTCGGCAAAAAGACCAAACAACAAAATTTTAACAACACCCCAACAATAGAATAATGAAACAAATTGCAAAGAAACAAAAATGCAAACGCACCTTCCCCGCAACCTCAGCCTTATCCCCAAGTCCTATCAATTTGGCATTATTCTAAATTGACAAATTGTTTAAAAAAAGATTGCAATCTATGGGTTAGCTTTTGGGGTTTGATGGAATTCTTATATGGAGGCAGTTGTTAAATTGTATTTAATAAAATGATTGTTGATGATACGCGTCTTACAAATAATGACAGAATTGACAGGCATTTAGGGTGGTCTACTGATGGAAGACTGATTACCTGGGGCAGTAGTACTCGCATTTATGTGATGAATTCCGATGGCACTGATCCTAAAAAACTTGATTATGGCCGTTACCCATTCTGGCTTCCGGGTTCTGAGTCTATAATATACAGCAATACCAATGCAGATTTTACCAAAGAGGTGCTACAAAATTGATATAGACGGCAGAAATAAAACTCAATTAACTCACTAAATTAAAAATCATGAAACGTTCATGATAAAATAAATATTAATATCACAAAAGGAGATGTTTATTTTATCATGGTAAGTTCCATATGACCTGTGAAAAATAAAAAATAATCCTATAAATTCTGTTTTTGTTTAAAAAAATACTCCAATAAATTAAACAAAACATTTTTTTCACTGTTTTGAATTGAAAAAGTAAAAAATATGACTAGGATAAATAGTATTGGTAATGGTTTTCTTTTCATTTTCTTATTTGTATTTATTAACAGCATAACAGCCCAGGAGAATAATGGTGTCATAACGGGGCGGGTTTACAATGCAAGCAGCAACGAACCCGTACCATTTGCTAATGTTATTATTTTCGATACCAATATTGGTTCTACTACCAATTATGAAGGCGAATTTAAATTTACGGGTGTTGAGCCGGGTTTTGTAAAACTGGAGGTTTCTTCTGTTGGCTATGAAACAAAAGTAACCGAATCGTTTATGGTTACCAATGCCAGGACAGCCAATATCGAGGTTGCTTTGAATGAAAAAACAGAGGAAATTGAGGAGGTTGTTGTACGTGCTTCTCCCTTCAGGTTAAAGAAAGAGAGTCCGCTATCCATTCAGCGCATTGGGGTGGATGAAATAGAGAAAAGTCCGGGCGCGAACCGGGATATATCCAGGGTCATACAGTCTTTCCCGGGTGTTGCTTCAGGGGTCTCGTTTCGTAATGATGTCATAGTCAGGGGAGGAGGACCTTCAGAGAATGTTTTTTACCTGGATGGCGTTGAGATACCCAATATTAACCACTTTTCAACACAGGGTGCTTCGGGTGGTCCCGTTGGTATTATCAACACGGATTTTATAAGACAGGTTGAATTTTACTCCGGGGCTTTCCCCTCAAACCGGGGAAATGCCTTGAGTTCTGTTCTCGAATTCAGCCAGGTGAACGGCAACAGCGAAAAATTAGAAATGCAGGGTGCAGTGGGAGCTTCTGAGGCTTCGCTTACTTTTGACGGTCCATTAACCGATAACACAACCTTTATTTTTTCTGCACGACGCTCGTATTTGCAGTTGCTGTTTAAGTTATTTGAATTGCCTTTCTTACCAACTTTTAATGATTTCCAGTTTAAGGTGAAGTCGAAGCTCGATTCTAAAAATGAGCTAACATTGATAGGTCTGGGCGCTATCGATGATTTTAGTCTGAATAAAGATGCCAACGATACTGAGTCTCAACGCTACATCCTGGATTATATTCCTGTAAACGAACAAAGAAATTATACAGTGGGCGCCGTATATAAACATTTTAGAGACAACGGAACGGATACGTGGGTGTTGAGCAGAAACTATCTGAATAATCGTTCATATAAATACCAGGATAATATTGAGGTGGACTCTTTAAAAACCCTGGATTATAATTCTGATGAGGTGGAAAACAAATTTCGTTATGAACACAACAGACAAACTTCTGCTGGATATAGCATTAATGCAGGAATAGGATTAAATTTTGCTCAATATAATAATTCTACTTTCAGAGAAACTTTCGCCGGAGGGCAAACGGTTACCATTGATTATAATTCTGATTTAGATGTTTTACAGTGGAATCTTTTCGGACAGGTGAATAAAAGCTACCTAAAGGAACGATTATCTCTTTCGTTAGGATTGCGGGCAGATGCAAACAACTATTCCGATGATATGAGTAATCTCCTTGAACAAATTTCACCCCGGTTTTCAGCTTCTTACGCGTTAACACCAAAAGTAAACCTTAATTTCAATACAGGTCGGTTCTATCAGCTACCACCCTACACAACTCTGGGGTATAGCGACCCCGCCGGGAATTTGCTGAATAAAAATAAGGGGTTGAAATATATTTCTGCTGACCATATTGTTGCCGGAGTGGAGTATCTGCCTGATAATGATTCAAAACTTTCTATTGAAGGCTTTTATAAGGATTACAACAATTATCCTTTTTCTCTTGATGATTCTATTGCGCTTGCCAATAAGGGCGCAGATTTTGGAAGCTACGGTGATGAAGAGGTATTGTCAATAGGTGAGGGGAGGGCTTATGGTATTGAGCTTTTTGCAAGAAATCGCGACCTGTTTGGTTTTAACCTGCTGTTTTCTTATACCCTTGTGAGAAGTGAATTTAAAGAAATGGATGAAAATTTAGAACCTACAGCAGATTATATTCCCTCTTCATGGGATAATAAACATATTATATCACTGACGGCAACCCGTGAGTTGCCAAATAACTGGGATGTTGGGTTTAAGTGGCGATTTTTGGGAGGTCCGCCATATACTCCGCTTGACGAACAAAAATCTTCCCTGGCTTCTGCATGGGATGCAAGGGGAAGGGGCTACCTGGATTTTGACCGTTTTAATTCCAGGCGCCTTGACCCATTTCATCAACTGGATGTAAGAATAGATAAGAAATATTTCTTTAGCAAATGGACGTTAATGTTGTATCTTGACGTTCAGAATGTTTATAATTTCACTGCGGATGAAGAACCTAAGCTGGTTCAGCGGTTGGGGGAAGATGGAGAACCGTTAGTCGAATCAAATGACCCTAAACGTTATGACCTGAAAAGATTAGAAGTGGAGGAATCGGGAAATATTTTGCCTTCAATTGGTATTATTGTTCAGTTTTAAGAAATTAAAAGACTATAAAAATGATACATGGTAAGATTTTAGTTTTTATGTTTTTGTCTTTGTTTTTTGTTGCTTTTCAGATGAATGCACAAACAGAGACACAAAAGGATTATTCCACCCTGGCTACAAATCCTGATGGCGGAGAAAGAAAAATTGAAATTGAGTTTCAAAAAGGAACCGATCATTATTACCCACTTATGGCAATCTGGGTGGAGGATATGAAAGGAAATTATATCCATTCATTATACGTGGCTCAATCTATTGCTAAAGGAGAATTTGAATATGGTCAGCCTGAGGGTGGTAAATGGAAACGAAGCGAAAAACAAATTCCGTCTGCCTTACCATATTGGGCACACCAGAGGGGCGTGATGACAAAAGATAGTTCCTATATGCCTACAAAGAAGCACCCTTTGCCTGATGCCTATACCGGAGCAACCCCAACCCGGAGTTTTGTTCTTGAAACTGCTGTCAGTGAAGAGGCAGGGTCGAAGTTCCGAGTTTTATTTGAGATCAACCAGTCGTGGGATTGGAATAAATACTGGCATAATGCCAGGTATCCGGGGAATAAAGAATATATGAAATCGGCACAACCTGCACTCGTCTATGAAGCTGCCATCGACTTAGAGAGGGGCAAGGAAAAATACAAAATGAAACCCATCGGTCATAGTCACCCATATGGAGCTACAGGTGAGTTGTTTGAAGATTTATCAACTTTGACAACTGCACTGGATATTGTAGAATCAATTACAATTAGAGTTTTTGAACCTTGATCGGT
>JBKGZD010000181.1:0-4843 GCA_046545795.1 Bacteroidales bacterium
ACTATTGATCCAATATTTTATCTGCTTGTCAACATTGATCATTGCATGTTTTTTTACTAAAATATAAAATTACCTCAATAAAACCAATTTTAAATATAAATAGCACAAAGTGTATAGCCGAATAATTTATGAATTATTCCTATTTCTTATAGCGAGTAAGATTACTTTAGTTTTGTATGTCAAAGGTTTCAGTTTACTAAAATTTTTTTTGCAAAATCTTTGACAAGTATTATTTTTTATTTTACTTTTGTAAGTAAATATTTACTTTCTTTATGATAAACTCAAAGCAACAAATAATAATGAACAAAGCTATGGAAATCATTGGCCGCAATGGAATAAGCGGATTTACCATAGCCCACCTTTCAAAAAAAATAGACCTATGAAACGCATTATGAACTTTACAGTAAAGCACCCGGTACTGGTTCTGACAGTACTCCTGGCAATAACGGTGTTTTTCTTCCTTGAGATGAAAGAAAATACCAGAATGGAAACCGACCTGGACGAGTATATGCCGCAGGACCATCCGGCTTTTGTCTACAGCGATTCAGCGGAGGCAATTTTCAATATAAAAGACGGGGTAATTTTCGCTATCGAAAACAAAGGCGGAATCTACAACCAGGAAACATTGGGAAAAATAAAATCTCTTACAAAGGAATTGCAGAAGCTCAAGGAAATCAATAAATCGGATGTTAATTCGCTATATATTGCTGATAATATAATAGGAACGGTTGACGGGCTTGAAGTGGAGTCTTTCTATGATGAGGTTCCGGAGACAAAGGAAAAAATCCGGCAAATACAGAAGAATGTAAGGGATAACGACATGGTATATGAACGCATTGTTTCGGAAGACGAAACGGTAACAATCGTCGTTGCGGAAATAGAAGATGATGTTTTCACCCAGGAGTTTTACCAGCAGCTACTAAGCATTGCAGACAGCTATGAAGATGAAAACCATACTCTATATGTAGCAGGAACACCAATAGTGGAAGGTACAATGGCCTACCTGGCACCACGCGACATGAAAAAAATGGTGCCTATTGTTATCCTGGTAATCATTCTTGTCCTCTACATAACACTCCGTAATGTAAAAACCACCGTTCTTACTCTGTTAGTTGTGTTGTTCAGTACGATATGGGCATTCGGTTTGATGGCTACGCTGGGGATACCTATTTATGCGGTTACAACCATGGTTCCGGTGATGCTCATTGCCATCGGGGTGGCTGATGGAATCCACTTATTTAGCCACATGAAACTCTTTCAGAAAGAAAACCCCAATGCTACGAAGAAAGAAAGCACTGTGGATATGTTTAAAAATATGTGGAAACCTGTTACAATGACTTCTGTAACCACTTCAGTCGGGTTTATATCTCTTTTAACATCAGAGGTTTATCCTATAAAATACTTTGGGTTATTCACTGCATTTGGCGTAATGACAGCCATGCTGTTCTCTCTCGTATTCATACCGGCCGGTATTATGGTATTCAATAAGCCTAAATTCCCAAAATCTAAAACGGAAGGACAAAAGAAAAAGCATCCATGGGCAGATACATGGACAGGAAAAATTTTAAGCAAGAAAAAGATGGTCTTTGTCATTACTGGCATCATTCTTATTCTAAGCATTTACGGGTTAAGCAGGGTATGGATCAACTCCAGTTTCCTGGATAAGTTTGAAAAAGACAGCGAGATTGTACAGACAGACGCTTTCATCAACGAAAAATTTGGAGGCACTACCACCTTAAATGTCATTCTTTCCGCAGAAAGAAACGATGCATTCAAAGAACCGGATGTACTTAAAGTCATGGATGAAATGCAACAGGAGGTAGAATCTGAACTGAAGGTAGCTGGCAATTCTTTTTCACTTTCAGATTATATAAAGCGCATGAACAAAGTGATGCATGCCGACAAGGAGGAATATAACAAAATACCTGACTCTCAGAATCTAATTGCCCAATACCTGTTGTTGTATGAAATGTCGGGCGACCCGGATAACTTATGGAAAGAGGTAACTTACGATTACAACCAGGCTAATCTGAAATATCAGCTCAAAAAGGATGATTCAAAATCCCTTAAAGCGGCCATCAGTGAAATTGAAACTTTTAATGAGAAATTTAATGAGTTGGATATAAAAATTGATTATGCAGGTTCAGGCTATAAAGCCTTTGTCTTCACAGACCTGATCCTGGAAGGACAAATAAAAAGCCTGATTCTTTCTATAATTCTGATAGTTATTCTGCTCGCATTCATGTTCCGACAGGTTTCATTAGGGCTCATCGGCGCTGTACCCATATCTATCACGGCGCTACTAAGCTTTGGAGTAATGGGGATATTGGGTATACCCCTGGATACAACAACAGCATTATTGGCTTCAATAGCTGTAGGAATTGGAATTGACTATGCGGTACACTTTATAGAGCGGTATAAAATCTATATAAAACAATACCCGAACAAGTTTGAAGCTGCAGCGCATACTATAAATCACAGCGGACGGGCAATCTTTTTCAATGCAGTAGTGGTAATTGCAGGATTTCTTGTCCTGTTATTCTCAGTATTCCCTCCAAACAGGGTACTGGGGGCACTGGTATCGTTTAATATGTTCACCAGTTTCATAGGTACGATGTCTATCATGCTCATACTATTGTACTGGAAGAAAAAATTCAAATAAACATTGCTCAATTGCTTCATTGTTCAATATCAAAATCAAACATCAAACATCTAAAATCTAATAATTATGAAAACAAAAATAAGTCTTATAACAGCATTGGTTCTGATACTCTGGATTGCTCCGGGTATGCTGAACGCACAAAAAATAAGCGGAAAAGAAATCATTGAAAATGTGTATAACCGGGATGAAGGTGATGACCAGGAAGCCGAACTAACCATGACTCTGATCAATTCCAGGGGGAATGAACGAGTCAGGGAACTTAAGCAATTTTACAAAGATTATGGAGAAGAAGAGAAAAAAACCATGTTCTTTCTCTCCCCTGCTGACGTTCGAAACACCTCATTCATGAACTGGAGCTATGATGATCCTACAAAGGATGATGATCAGTGGATTTATTTGCCGGAACTTAAAAAGGTAAAACGAATCTCTAGTGACAACAAGGATGATTATTTCATGGGCTCCGATTTTACCTATGATGATTTGGGCGAACGCCATCCCGAAGAAGATAAACACAAATTACTCAGAACAGAAACACTGAACGGGGAAGAATGCTACGTGGTTGAAAGCATACCAAAAGATTCTGACTACATGTATTCTAAAGTTGTTACCTGGGTCATCAAAGACAAATGGATTGGACTGAAAAAAGAGTTTTATGATGATGACGGAGATTTCCTGAAAACGCTGAGGGTGAAAAAATTTGATAAGGTTCAGGGATTTTGGACTATCCTGCATACTGAGATGGAAAACGATCAGAAAAATCATAAAACGATCATGAAATTTGAGGACTTAGAAATCAACACTGGAATATCTGATTCATATTTCACTGAACGAAGAATGTCAAGAGGAATCTAAAAATTAAAAATGATAAACATAACTTCCCCGGAAAATATAGCCGGGGAAGTATTTTCTGATTGTACAACACAAAAAATTGATAACTATGAAGTTATTAAAGAAAATATTGATAAGCGCTGGAATTATAATCTTCATTTCAAATGCTTTGAATGCACAAGACACCAAGATGCGCGGGTATGTAAGGAATTACACCGGTGCATTACTCAAAGAAGGAGGTGATTTTTCCATTATTCAGAACACCTTCAACCTTGAGCTTGAAAAAACAGGTATGGACATGGGCTTCAGAGTGAATCCGTATGTCTACCATTATACCAACGAAGAACTTGACTATGGATTAAGAGAAACTTACATCGACCTGTTTTTCGACAAGATGGATATACGTCTTGGTAAACAGCAGATTATATGGGGTAAAGCTGATGGTGTTTTTATCACTGATGTAGTTTCTCCAAAAGATTTAAGAGAGTTCTTACTTCCTGAATTCGAGGAGATACGAATGGGAATTACAGCTCTCAAAATGAATTACTACATGGGGAATAATTCCTTTGAAGTAGTATGGACTCCGGAATTTGTTCCAACCCAGTATCCTGATAAAGAGTCAATCTGGTTTCCCAATATGTTTCCAACGGGTGTAGAAATTGACCAATCAAAAAAGGACATAAAACCGGGCATTGAAAACAGCGAATTGTTCCTTAAATATTCAATGCTCTCCTCAAAATTCGATCTCGAACTGATGGGTGGATATATGTGGGATGATGATCCAGCCATGCACCAAAAGAGGTATATGAGCCCCGGAAGTATGATGCCGGATTCAGTAGTAATGAAACCCGAACACCACAGGCTGACATTAGCCGGAGGAAGTTTTAGCACAGAAATTAGTGGAGTGGTTGTCCGCGGTGAAGGAGCATATTACCATGACAAGTATTTTCCGGACTTTAGTCTGGATAATCCTGATGGAACAGTCAAAAAAGATTACGCCCATTATTTAGTGGGATTCGACTTTCTTATCGGAGGAGTGAATTTCAGCACTCAATTTATACAAGAAGCCATTTTTGACTACGAAGAAACTATACAACAAGAAGAGTTTGAAAACACAATGACGTTCCTTGTAAGGGAAGATTTCCTCAGGGACAAACTCTCACTTGAATTCTTCATGTACTATGGTTTTGAAAATAACGATGCTTTAATCCGTCCAAAAGCCACCTACGAAGTGGCAAGCGGTGTCAACCTGATAACAGGAGCAAATCTGTTTACAGGAACAGAGGGAAGATTCGGCCAATATAATCAAAATGACATGGTCTATTTCAAACTTAAATATGATTTCTGATGGAA
>JBKGZD010000182.1:0-4735 GCA_046545795.1 Bacteroidales bacterium
GGTTCGGCACAACTTGATATTTCAATATTCCATTGTTGAGCCATCTTTTGGAGCCTGCTGCTTATTATCTTTTTTTCCTTTTCGGTAAACTCATAATCCATTGGATTTTTTGAAGAAAATTGATCGGAATTTTTAAACAACCTGTTTTGTACCTTTTTATATGGTGAAGCTTGTATAAAGCTGAAAACCAATTTTGTTGTATACTCATTTATTAAATTACCAATCTTTTCTATTCGTTCAAGTACCATTGATGGTGAGAGGTGATCTGTTTTTATGATCGGGTCAAAACGCCATATTACTCTTTCTTTTCCTATTTTTCCGGATAAATTTTTGAAGGTATTAAGACGCTCATGCAGAGAAGGGACATTTGGTTCAAGATTTTCTGTTTCATAATCATTAAGGGTAAAATGAAAGTAATAACCTATCTTCAGCTTATCCAACCTTCTTAAATAAGGAATAATTGGTTTGGGGTTTTTAGACCAGAAGATTATGAATTTTGTGTTTGCAAAAGAAATATAGGTCGCTTTACCATTAAAGGGATTTTTCCAAACCAGATATCCTTTTTGTAATCGGTTAAAGAACCAATCAGCATAGAAAGCAGGTATGTCTGTGGCTCTGCTTGCAGATATTATGAAAGGTGCCTTGGCATTTACATCTTCCCCTTTGTCATTGGAAATTGTTATCTCTGGCCATCCCTGGAAACTCATTTTATTTCCTCTGTATCAATTATTTCACTCACCCATTCAACGGTTTGGGAAACCACTTTTGTACATTTTCTTTCAAATATTTTTTCTTGTTTGGCTTTTTCTTTGCCTGATTCCGTATTAAGGTTATAGGTAATTATATCCAGACAGTCTGTGGCTCCAAATTTTTTCTCAAAGCGTTTTACCAATTCCTGTATGTTTTTTTCAAGTTTCTCTTTTGAATCTGGCATGTTTTTATATTTCAGGATACTCATTATCATTATACTACTCGTAATTGCCCCGCATGTTTTTTGTAATTTTCCCATACCACCTCCAAAACCTGATGCCGCTTCCATTAGAATGTTGCACTGATTTCCCAGCTTGTCTTCAAATGCTCCAATAACAGACTGCGCACAGTTTAAGCTATTGGAATACATTTCTGCCGCTTTTTCTTTTCTGTCCACTTCCTTTTTTATTTTTACTTTTCGAAAATATAAAAAGCCCTGCAAAAAAAATTGCAGGGCTGGGAAAAATCTTTGCATTTATTTTTTTAATGGTTTATGACAGAACCACCAATCATAACATTCATATTCTTCCATTCTTTTCTTAGCTGTTTTCTTATCGGTGGCTGGCGGTATAATAACCCTGTCTTTTATAAGTTCATTTTCAGGCCAGTTTGCCGGAACAGCTACTCCCTGTTCTTCATGTACCTGAAGGGCTTTGACAGAACGGAGGATTTCGTCTATATTTCTTCCTATCTCTTGAGGATAATAAAGAATCAATCTTATGTAGCCTTTAGGATCGAGTATAAAAACTGCCCGTACTGTTTGTGACCCTTTGCCCGGATGGATCATTCCTATTTTTTTGGAAATATCACCATTGGAATCTGCTATGATTGGAAATGGAATTTCAACATCCAGTTTTTCTTTAATCCATTCATCCCATTTGATGTGTGAGAAAACCTGGTCAATAGACAAACCTATTAGTTCAGTGTTGAGTTTGTCAAATTGATCTTTGCGTTTTGCAAATGCCACAAATTCTGTAGTACATACGGGAGTATAGTCAGCCGGATGGCTAAAAAGAACTACCCATTTCCCTTTGTAGTCTTCAGGTAATTTAATCTTACCTTCTGTTGTTTGTACTTCCATTGCTGGAAATTTGTCTCCAATAAGTGGAAATCCTTGTGTTTCTTCTTTGTTTTCCATAGTTCTGAAATTTTAATTGTTCTACTTATTTATAAATTGACCGATTATTTGAAGTTTGATGTCTTCCAGTTTAAATCCTGGAATGTTTTGATTCTGGAAATAGTTATTGAGTATCTCATTCAGTTCTTCATCATAATAATCTGCTATTTTGTTTGTTTTCCTGCAATAAAGATGATAATGTTTTTTTCTTACAACATCATACCTGGTTACATCCTTTTCTGTTTGTACTTTACCAATAAGGTTTTTCTTCAGAAAAGCATCAAGTGTTTTATATATAGTACCTAAAGAAATTGTTGGATAACTTTTGGATAAATAATCTTTTATCATTTCTGCTGTCGGGTGGTCATTTATCTTCAGCAAAGCCTCATAGATAGCAATTCTTTGAGGTGTTGCCTTTAAACCACTTTTAGTAATTAAATTTCTTATGTTATTAATGTTATTCATTTCTTAAGTAATAATCATTATTAAATGATAATTATTATACAAAGAATTTAACAGTAAAAATTTAATTTTGTTCAAAATATTTCAGAGAATATTTAACAATATTTCTTAATTATGGTTTTCGTGTCGCTTATTTTTGTTGTGAGCAACTGAGGCTTTATTATTTTTCATTATTTTTGAGAAAGCAAAACCACAAAAACAAAAATAGTATGGCAAAAGTTCAAGATAAAGCAATCCAGGATATTACCGATCTACAAGAGTTAGAAGAAATAATTAATAGATGTGATATATGCCATGTGGGTATGGTAGATGGAAAACGCCCTTATGTTTTAGCCTTTAATTTCGGTTATGAAAATCAGACTATTTGGTTGCATTGTGCAAAAGAAGGAAGAAAACTTGATGTACTAAATCGAAACAATAATGTATGTGTTGAGTTTGATACAGACCACAAATTATTTGCCCGGCATGAACAGGTTGCATGCTCCTGGCGCTGGGCATACAAAAGTGTAATTGTGGAGGGTGAGGCTATTTTTGTTGAGGATTATGAAGAAAAAATTAAAGGTTTGAATATATTAATGAAAAATTATTCTGATAGTGAATTCAAATACTCTAAACCCGCTGTAGATAACATACGGATTATTAAAATACCGGTTACATCGATTACTGGCAGATCATTCGAATATTATGATTAGCAGATATATGGAGATATAAAGTCATTATAGCAAATTATAAAAAATATTTCTAATGAGAAAACTGAAAAATCCTTTTACAGAGATCGAAGATTTCAATTGTTTCGGATGTTCTCCTGAAAATCATGTTGGCTTGGGAATGGAATTTTATGAAGATGGAGAATATTTGTTAAGTTTTTGGGAGCCAGCAACATACTTTCAAGGGTATGGTAATGTTTTACATGGAGGAATTCAGACTACTCTGATGGATGAACTTGCAAGCTGGGTGGTTTATGTTAAAGCAAAAACAGGGGGAGTGACTGCTAGTCTTGATGTGAAGTTTAAAAAAGCAGTATATGTTAATCAAGGTGAAATAAAAATTAGAGCAAGACTGGCATATACCGAAAAGAAATTTGCCTATATTTATGCTGAGCTAATTGATAGTAAGGGAGATATATGCAGTGAAGCTAATTTGAAATATTATATATTTCCAGAGCAAGTTGCAAGAAAAAAGTTGTTTTATCCGGGTTATGAGGCTTTTTATGAATAATTTGAATGCTATATTAATTTAGATATTCATCGTTTGACTGACAGCATCAGAGAAACCACAGTTAATGTTGCTTTTGCAACTTTTATAACGCTTTTTCATTTCGTCGGGTGCATTATCTACAACAAAACTAAACCTGGTATAATCTAACAGATCAATATCATTGTAATCATTACCAATGCCTAAAGTTTCACCTGGTTCAGTTTTGATATACTTACATAACCAGTCAAGTCCATGTCCTTTGGAAACATTTTCGGGAAACACTTCTATCCATAAAGATTCTCCATCAAGAGGAGAGGTGGTTCTTATGCATTTGGTGCCATTCAGTTGGGTGGCTAATTCCTCATAATATTCGCTCCCTTTGTATGGGATTACTATAATTTGACTTGCATGTTCGTAGCTTTCAGTTTCGGTGTCTATTGGTGTAGCATGCTCTTTATACATTTCATACCTTCTCACGAAATCAGGATTATGTCTTCCAGTATGGTAATAAACGAACTTATGGTTTTCTGGGATTACTTCCTGAATCATGAAATCTACATTCTCTTCAATAAGAAAATTAGCAATTTGTTCTACTTTTTTCCTGTCCAAATATTCTGAATGGATAAGTTTGTTCTTTTTCCAATCTAATATACCTGCGCCTGATGAAAAAATAACATAGTCTATTGGGAAACCTTTTGGGAAAATTTTTTTGAGGCTAAAAAGGTTTCTTCCTGTTGCTATTACTCTATAAACCCCTTTTTTTTCAAGTGTTTCAAGAGTTTCAATATCTTTTTGGTTAAATTTCTGGTCATTATTTAATAGTGTACCATCAAGATCGGTTGCAACCAATGTTATGTCATTTTTGTCCTTTTTCATACTGCATCAATTTGAAAGAAAAGTGATTTATATTTTATCCTTATTATAATTATGTTTTTAATATATCAGAGATAGAAATGCTTTATGAAACGTCCATGATAATATAAATATTTAATGCCACAAAAGGAGATGTTTATTTTATTATGTAAGTTCCATATGACATGTGATAAATTAAAAAATAAACTTATGAATTAGTCCGGAAAAAATCTATATTAAAATATTTCATAACTTAAAGTTTGAAGCGGTGCTTCTAAACTGTCCAATATTTTTTCAAGCAGAATTCCTTCGTTGGAATCATATTCATATCCATATGTTGATTTTACTCCCATAGAT
>JBKGZD010000183.1:0-4642 GCA_046545795.1 Bacteroidales bacterium
ATTTTTAATCCACAATATTTTATTTCATTCTGTTTAATTGCATTTTATAAAAATCTAATTATAGGTCTCTGAGATCCATTAAATGGTTTTTATATTTATGAGGATTATTTATCACATCAACAAAGATTCGTGCTACAATTTGCGGGTCTTCAAGATTACCTTCTTTTTTTAGTTGAATAAACCTATCTAATTCAGGGAAATTTTCCGGGTTAACCTCCCTGATTTCATCCTGCATTTCTGTGTCTACAATACCCGGGGCTATGGAAAATACTTTTACCGGGTTGCTAGTGTTTCTCTCCTGTTCATCCATGATTACCCTGGCAAACATTTCCAGTCCTGATTTGGTAGAACAATATGTGCTCCATGATTTTATCGTATGCCTTGCAGCTCCTGAGCTAACATTGATTATTATCTTTTCAGTTTCACTATCTTTATATTTATTAATAAACTGGTTGGTTAAAAGGGCGGGGCTTATTAAATTTATTTTATAAGACTGAATTAATTTATCGTTATCTAAATTGCCAACTGGTGTTACATGCCCCAAAATACCTGCGTTATTTACCAAAACAACCTTTTCTGCATCTTTGTGTTGTTGGAACTCAAATTTTTTTACACTTTCCAGATCGTTTAAATCTAATGTGATATGTTCATACTGTTTGTTTTGTATTGTTGAATGCCTGGAGATTCCATAAACATAGTTGCTTTTGCTTTTCAGAAGTTCTTGGGCAATTGCTTTACCAATTCCTCTGCTGGTGCCTGTTACATAAAAATAGTTCATAGCTTTCAATTATTTTTTATAGCTTTAAATTAAGAACAATAAATCGTTTTTACAAGTCTTAAAACATACCTGCCATAAACTCTTTTTTCTTCACTTGATGAAAGTATTTGTCAAAATAGATACTGTCAAGTTTTTCTTTTATTTTCTTTTCTTCGTGAGGAGTGCCTTTTAACAGTTCTTCAACATCTCGTGTTGCAAGAGTGTTAAAATAATCGCCATAAATTTTTATATCTTTCATGATACCTTTATCGACATTAATATGGAACTCAATATTTCCTCCTGAGGTTTTAACCATTTTTTCGAAGTTATATTTTGGGGAAGAGCCAAAATTCCAGTCCCATGTGCCGTATTTGTTTTCCACCATCTGATTTATTTTTGCCCGGTCTTCTTCAGTATATTCATACATTTCTGCATTCTTATTAGCCAGAATGATATAATCCATTATCCGGTCTCTGAATTCGAGTACATCCATTTTATCTTTCAGATGCTCTTCAATATTTGTTACTCTGCTTTTTACCGATTTAACTGCTTTTCCCTGGAACTTCAAGGGGTTGGTTTTAAGGGCGCTGGATAAGTCTGTCATTTTAGAAGAGAACAAAAGCGTGCCATGATGAATCATTTTGTTATTGCTGACATGTTGGGCATTACCTGATATTTTTCTGCCGTCAATGACGATATCATTCCTTCCTTCGAATTTTGCATTCAGTCCCATAGACCTGAGAACTTCGATAATGGGTTTGGTAAATGCGCTAAAATCAACCTTATTGTTGTGCTTGTTAAGGTTTTTTATAAAGGTGAAATTTAAATTCCCCAAATCATGAAAAACAGCGCCACCTCCTGATAGTCTCCTTACTATATCAATATTATTTTTTTTCACATAATCAAAATTGATTTCAGCAAGTGTATTTTGATGAATTCCTACAATTATTGATGGCCTGTTTCGCCATAGCATAAACATATTATCCCCGAACTTTTTAAGTGCATATTCTTCCGCAGCCAGGTTAAAATATGGATTGGTGTCTGAATTTTTTATACAGAGCATAGCTTGATTTATTTAGTTATCACTGGAATAATTAGTGAAATTTTCCTGCAAAATATTACTAAGGGTTGAAACAAAGTTACCCATAGAATGTTTTGCTAAGGTAGTGATTTCCGGTGAACAAGTAAAGTCTGAAAACAGCATACCCCAATCCATAACCAAGCAATGCTCCACCGATTATATCCAGGGGATAATGTACGCCCAGGTAGATTCTGCTGTAGGATACGATTGCTGCCCAGAGAAAAATAAACCAGCTAAAATGCCTGTTTTTAAATAGTCTTGATGTGAATGCTGCAAGGGCAAATGTGTTCGCTGCATGGGATGAAACGAAACCAAATTTACCACCTTGATATCCCCTGACATGATGAATCATTCCTTCCAATTCAGGGTTATGAGAGGGTCTGAATCTTTCAAAGACTTCTTTAAATCCCTTTACAGAAATCTGGTCAGCAAGTGTAATTGCCAGGGCAATGAACAAAATAGTTACAACTGCATTCCATTTATATCGCCAGCCCATTGCAATGATAAGAATTCCATAGAACGGATACCAGAATTCCTTATCGCTTATCCACCACATAACTGTATCCCAGAATGGTGAGTTTAGGCTGTTTAAAAATAAAAAAAGTTTCGTGTCGAGGTTAATCAGTATTTCTAACATTTTCGTATTCGTTTATTTATTGAGTTCTTCCCAGATGAGATCTTTTATTTTATCCAGGTTGTATTGTGTTACAGAAGAAATAAAAACATAAGGTATATCCGGCAAGTCTTTTTCGATAAGTTCCATTAGCTCTTTATCAAGCATATCAGATTTAGTAATTGCAAGAATTCGTCTTTTGTCCAGTAATTCAGGGTTGTATTGTTTCAATTCATTGAGCAGTGTATTGTATTCTGCCTGAATATTTTCACTATCGGCTGGAATCATAAACAACAAGAGTGAATTTCTCTCAATATGTCTGAGAAATCTGATACCCAATCCTTTTCCTTTGTGTGCATTTTCAATAATACCTGGGATGTCTGCTATGACGAAAGATTTTAAATCTCTGTACGGAACCATTCCAAGGTTTGGTTCCAGTGTTGTGAAGGGGTAATCCGCTATCTTGGGTTTGGCTGCAGACATAACCGACAGGAATGTGGATTTTCCGGCGTTAGGATATCCTACCAGCCCAACATCAGCAAGTAGTTTTAGTTCAAGAATATACCACCCTTCCATCCCTTCTTCTCCGGGTTGCGCATAACGGGGAGTCTGGTTGGTAGAGGTTTTGAAATTGGTATTTCCCAGTCCGCCTTTACCTCCGGGTAGCATAATTTTTTCTTCGCCATGTTCAGTAATTTCAAACATTTTTTTGCCTGATTCCGCCTCTTTGGCAACAGTACCCAGGGGAACTTCAATGATTCTGTCCTCGCCGCTCGTGCCTGTACTTCTCGATCCTCCTCCCGGCTGCCCGTTTTCTGCAAATATGTGTTTGTTATATTTTAGATGTAGAAGGGTCCATAATTGTTTGTTTCCCCTGAGAATTATATGTCCTCCTCTTCCCCCGTCACCCCCGTCGGGACCTCCTTTGGGGATGAATTTTTCTCTTCGGAAATGGACAGAACCGGCACCACCCTTCCCTGAGCGAAAATAAATTTTTACATAATCAACAAAATTTGACTGAGCCATACTGTCCTATTGATTTTTATGATATTGCTTTATATATATCTTTATAATTTCTTCCTAACCCGTCATAATCCAGACCATAACCAACTATAAATTCATTGGGTATCTCTATTCCCACATAATCAAGGTTAATAAATTCCTGGCAGGCGTCGGGTTTAAAAAGTAGCGAAGCTACTCGTACTTTTTCCGGGTCATAGCCTTTTACTTGTTTAACAAGATTATTGATTGTCAGGCCAGTATCTACAATGTCTTCTACAATGATGACGTTTCTTCCACTAAGGTTTTCGTTCAGACCAATAAGCTGTTTTACATCCCCGGTGGAATTAGTTCCCTGGTATGAGGCAAGTTTTACAAAAGATACTTCACAGTCGATATTAATTTCTTTGAACAGGTCTGAGAGGAACATAAAGGCACCATTTAAAATTCCAAGGAACAATGGTGTTTTTTCATTTTTCAGGTCTTCATTAATATTGTCCGCAATCTGTTTAACCGCTTCTTGTATTTTTGCTTCTGGGATTGAAAGCGTAAACTCTTTGTCTTTTAATTTTATTTTTTCCATGTACCGATTTTTATTTTAATTTTGATTCAAAGTTGCAAATTAAGGATATATTTTTAAAACGTAAAAACAAATAAACAGTATGGAGCCAAAAGTAAGTATTATTATGGGCAGTACCTCTGATTTATCTGTAATGGAGAATGCCGCAAAAATTTTGGATGAATTTAAAATTCCGTTTGAATTAAATGCCTTATCAGCCCACCGCACTCCGGATAAAGCGATGGAGTTTGCCAGGAATGCGCGCTCAAGAGGTATTAAAGTAATTATTGCCGGAGCCGGAGGAGCTGCACACCTTCCTGGTGTAATAGCTTCACTTACGCCATTACCAGTTATTGGCGTGCCAATTAAAGCATCAATTTCAATAGACGGATGGGATTCTATTCTGTCAATTCTGCAAATGCCACCGGGGATACCTGTTGCAACTGTTGGACTGGATGGCGCAAGAAATGCCGGGATATTGGCAACTCAGATTCTTGCCCTTACAGATGAGAAAATTATGAATACGATGGATAATTTTAAGGCAGGTCTTGCACAAAAGATTATAAGGGCCAACGAAGAGCTTTCAACCGTAAAATTTAATTATAAAACCAATTAGGAAGAACCCTTGGATAT
>JBKGZD010000184.1:0-4287 GCA_046545795.1 Bacteroidales bacterium
CTAAGAAGTTTTCTTGCTTCATCGATTTTTGTCATTTCTTCATCTACGATTTTTTCTAAATATTCCCTGGCCGAATCTATATCTTCCTTTTGAAGGAAAGCAAGGGCCGTATACCAATATGCCTGCTCTCTAAAAAGATTTTCTTTGTCATCAGTTACAGTTTCAAACGTCTTTATTGCTTCCTTACCCTTTTGTTGTTCGAGATATACGATTCCGGCATAAAAATTTACAAAAACATCATTGCTCTCTCTTTCCAAGAGCAAACCAAAGTATTTCTCTGCTTGTTCCCAATCCTTTTGTTCGTAAGCAGCCATTGCATTTTCTGTTAAACTATAATCTTCTTCATCTATATCTTCACCAGACCTTATTGAGTATATATTCTCATATGCACTATAGTATTCAGTGTATAACTCCTCCGGGCTTTTAAATAGTTGGTTTACATACAACCAGGTACCCACTGATACTATTGCAAAAACTGCTGCTGCTGCAGCATACAACACCACGCGCCTTACACTGAAACTTTGAAAAGCGCCTTTCTCTGAGGTAATTTGGGTAAGTTTGTCTCTTAATTGCATTACTTCATCTTCCATAAGAGACTCCTTTAAATCTCTTTGAAATTCAAATTCTTTTCTCAGGTCTTCCTCTTCTTCCAGACGTTGCTCAAACGCGCGCTTTCCCCCTTCGTCGAGCTCATTATCGAGATACCTGGAAATTAAATTGTCAAACTCATTCATAAAAGTCTTTATATCTTTTGTCTTGTTTTATTGATTTGATTAATTCCTCTTTACAAAGATATTTTCTTTTTTTTACGTATTCAGCATTCGAAAGTCTCAATTTTTTTGCGATTTTTTCAAAAGGTACTTGTTTTAAGGCCATCTTCAATATTTGCTGACACTCTTTTCCCAGTTTTTTAAAATGCTCCTGGTAGAGTTTATATCTCCTGTGAAGTTCATACTCTATCTCAATATTTTCGGGATTTTGAGCAAAATACTTATAATCCTGCTTCATATTCACCTTCCTGTACCTGTCGCGTAATTCCTTTTGCCACATCTTCCAGCATACAGAAAACAGGTATGTTTTAAAAGCTGAAGTTAACTGAAAAGATTCATTTGTGATTTTCCGGTAAATCAGGATTATTGACTCCTGGAAAATATCCCGCGCATCTTCGTCATTACCATGATTTCCAACAACTATTGAACGTATCATGGTATAATATTCATCATATAAATATTGAAGCACTTTGGGGTCTTGTTTTCTAATTCCCTCTATGATTTTAAGGTCGGGATATTTTTTCAAGGCTCTTAATATTTCCTTTTGTTAAAAAACATTAGCGATAAAAATAGGAAAATTTAGAGTCAAGCCAAAAATCATTATACCAGGAACACCAGTCAAACCATTCAAAAATTGTGTGATACCTGCAATTCCTGACATCTTATTGCTATCTCAAAATATTAATTCTTCAATATTTTGCATATCAATATTTAACTGCTTATGAAATGCTTTCGTATTGTTAAAATTCAATTCGTTCCGTATTTTCTTATGGAATTGAATCTTAACCATTTCACCCCTGAAGTCAAACTCATGATCCAGCCCGAACACATGCACTTCAACAGTTAAGTTATCTCTATCAGGGTATTTCTTTATATTCAGCATTCCCTTATACCGTCCCTTTTCATGCATCATACTTACAGCATACACTCCTTCCGGTGGGATAAGTTTCTCCTTTTCTTCTATTTCAACCTCATACGTTGGAAAACCCACTTCCCTGCATTTTGGATGACCATCATGTAATTTGCCCATAATGATATAATAGTGATCCAGGTAGGCATTTGCTCTTTGAATTTTTCCTTCGGATAAGGCTTGCCTGATTGTCGTTGAGCTTACTGTTTCATTTTCCACATCTTGCTCAGGTATTTCCTCTACTTCAAAATCGTGGGTTTTAGCCAGTTCGTAGAGGTATTCATAGTCTCCTTCCCTGTTGTGTCCGAAATGATGGTTAAAGCCAACAATAATGCGCCTGGCATCAAGTTTACCAACCAAAATATCCTCTACAAATTGATGAGATGTAGTTTTGGCAAATTCACGGGTGAAATTAACAATAATAAGATGATCCAAGCCAGCTTTTTCCAGTAAAAATATTTTCTCTCGTTGTGTGCTAATCAACTTCAAATCTTTGCCATGTGTTTCTGGATAAAGAACTTTCCGGGGATGTGGATAAAAAGTTATGAGTACAGTCTCACCATCTATTTCATTTGCGATTTTTTTCAACCTCCGGAGAATTGTCTTATGCCCGATATGAACCCCATCAAAAGAACCTGTAGTTACCACAGGATTTTTAATTTTCTTATTTATATCAAAACTTCTGTGTATTTCCATTCTCATTTAATTTAATCAAGTCACAATATGATACTTACTAATGCAAACCATCCTCATCCTTCTTTTGTTTAACGAAGTAAGCAACTTTTTCCAATGACATCGTCATATCATAATGCTCGATAATAACATCTGTCGAAACGCTTACAGGGACAGATGTATAATTTAATATGCCATTAATTCCACTTTGAGCCAGTAATTCCGCTACATTATTTGCGTATTCCGGTGGAACAGTTAAAATAGCAATGGAAATGTCTTTTTCTTTTATAATCTTTTCAAGCTCTTTCATTGAGTAACATTTTACCCCGGAGATTACACTATTAATTTTTTCAGGATCAGTATCGAAAGAAGCTACTATTTCCAACTTTGACCTTTTCCCTCTGAAAAAAGCTGTTATAGCACGACCTAAGTTACCAACACCAATCACAGCAACATTTAACCCATTTTCAGAATCTAAAATATCACCTATCAAATCAATTAAAGCTTTTACATCGTATCCTTTTTTCAAGGTAGACGAGTATCCTATTAGCATCAGGTCCCGTCTGACCTGTACCGATGTTATGTTATGCAAGTTTGCCAGTTCATGCGAATAAATATATTCTTTGCCATCAGAATAACAATTCAACAATGTTCGTCTGTAAACACTCAGTCTTTCTATTGTCTTCTCAGGAAGAGTTGTCATAATTATTAATATTTAATTAAACTGATTTTTACTTGAGGATTATTTAATAAAAAAATAAATTCAATTTTTTATGAATACTCCAGAGTAGATTTAGCCGGAAAATATACTAAAAAAGTACTTCCCTTGCCTGGTTCAGAACTCACTTTAATATCACCTTTGTATAAATCAACTACCTTCTTCACAATAGGTAATCCCAGTCCACTACCTGTAATCAGTTTTGTTTTTTCATTTTTTGCCCTGTAAAATTCATTGAATAATTTATTGATTTCTTCTTCATTCATTCCAATTCCGGTATCTACAACCTTAATTTCTATTGTATCCTCATCCTTATAAGAGAGGTAAACATCTACTTTTCCTTTATCCTCATTATATTTCACAGCATTTGAAATAAGGTTATTCATTACAATCTCAATATCTCCCGGGTCAGCATCGAGGTAGATATCCTCAGGACTATGCACTTCCACTGTTACATCTTTCTGAATTGCATACGGTTTCATCGCCTCAATTGCATTTTGGGTCATTTGATTAAGATTAACAGATTCCAGTTTGTCCTCTTTTTTCTCAAATTGAATCTTGGTAAGATCAAGCAGATCCATTATTAAATTTCGCATTCCTTTAATTCTTTGCAATGACCTGTCGATGATCTGATCATAATTGGATATTTCCTCCCCTGCCTGGCGTTCCTTCATAATGTTCAAATAACCATCAAGGGCATTCAATGGTGATTTCAATTCGTGGGAAAGCACCGACAGGAACTGAAATCTTACCTCTTTGCCCTCCTTGTTCAATTTTTCTGTCATTGAACGTAAAAAAAGGTGCTTGGTCACATTTTCCATCGATGATTTTAATTCCTGTGGTGTAAAAGGTTTAGGAATGAAATCATAAGCCCCTTCATTTTTCGACTTAATCGCCAGTTCAAGAGAAGCATAGGAAGTAATGATCATTACAATTATATCCCGGTTGTTTTCATTTACATATTCTAACACCTCTGTTCCCTGTATTCCGGGTAATTTATTATCGAGCAAAAGAATTTCAGGAGGCTGTTTTTTTATATGTTCAATGGCATCCTCGCCGGTGTAGGCTTCATAAACTTCAAAGCCATGATCCTCATCCATAAAAGGATAACTGACAGTAAATTTGTTTAAAATCCTTTTCACACCTGCGCAAATACCAGGTTCATCATCAACTACCAGAACTTTTAATTTCTTCATTTTTTTATTCCTTAGAAAATC
>JBKGZD010000185.1:0-4268 GCA_046545795.1 Bacteroidales bacterium
GCTATGTCAGGAATCTTGCACAATTATTTTTGACAGTGGACTGTATTTTTATCAAAGCGTACATTCCATTTATAAAATAACTTTGTGATTAGATTAATATTTTTTTATCTTGTCTACAAAATCCACTGTATAATGAGAGTCTCCCTTCTTTTATATTGTATTTTTTTACATTTTTTCCCTGCTATTTCCCAAACAGAGAATGAACAAGGCTCTCTTTTTATTTCCAACTATTCTCCAAAAATATATGAAGGTTCATCACAAAACTGGTCAATAGTACAGGATGAAAGAGGAGTGATGTATTTTGGTAATTCTAATGGCAGTGTTATTCAATTTGATGGAACCAACTGGAAACAAATTGAATCTCCCAATCAATCTACGATTCGTTCGCTTGGCCTGGATAGCTCAGGTAATATATATGTTGGAGCAGTTGAAGAATTTGGTGTACTGAAGCCGGATAAAAAGGGACGATTGCAATTTGTATCGCTTAAAGATAAAATGACAGAGAGTGACACTGATTTTAAGGACATTTGGAAAATTATACCTACCAACGAAGGGGTGTATTTTTATAGTGACCGCCTTCTATTCAGATTGGATTCCAGTGGTGAATTTAAATATTGGTTTCCATTTAACGATAAATTTTTTCTGGCTTATGACGCAGGCAACAAGATTTTTATCTCAGAAGCAGGGAAAGGTCTTATGACAATTAATGCTGCTGATTCGCTTGAATTAGTTGAAGGAGGTGATTATTTTAAAAACGATAAAATATATACGATATTACCGTATAAGAAAGATGAATATTTGATAGGTTCACGCGATAAGGGGCTTACAATCTATAATCCTGGTAACCCTCAAGACAGGTTCCGGACAATGAATTCTGAAGCAAATGATTATTTGTTGGATAATAGAATTTATTGTGGATGCATGCTTACTGATAGCTCTTATGCTATTGGAACCACTGTTGGAGGAGTTATAATTATGAATGATGAAGGTGAAATTCAGCATAAGGTGAATACAGACTATGGATTACTGGATAATACAGTATACGCATGTTATCAGGACAAGCAGAACAATCTATGGCTTGCCTTAAGCAGGGGAATTGCAAGAATAGATGTAAGAAATCCTATAACTTTTTTCAATGAAAAAAACGGCCTTTCCGGGTCGGTTGAAACGATGACATACTTTGAGGATGATTTTTATATTGGAACATTTACAGGTGCTTTCTACAAAGAAAACGGCTATTTCAATAAAATAGAAGGTACATCATCTCAATGCTGGGCTTTTGAAAAATGTCGTTTACCCGGAGGAGAAGAGCAATTATTGCTCGGTACTACCAGCGAATTGTTTCAGGTAAAAGGGAAAAAACTTATTCCTGTTGCTGAAGTAGATGCTTGTTTTGATATTTATCAGCCGGACAATTACCCGGGAATATTATACCTGGCAACTGGCAACGGATTTTATAGTATGGAGTTTAAAAATGGGAAATGGAGGAATAAAAAACAAATATTAAATAATCAATATGCAGTAAGAAAGATTGTCAGAGATAAAGAGGAGAATTATTGGCTGTCAACGGAGTTAAATGGTGTTGTTAAAGTCAGGTTTGAAAAAAACAACCCTTTTCAACCCGATGAAATAAAAAGATATGATAAAGAAAGAGGATTCACTAATCTGTCAAATATAAGGGCTCACGTTGTCAAAGATATTGTTTTTGCAGGTGCGAAAGATAAGTTATACTCTTACGATAAGGAAAGTGATTCTTTTATTCCGGATACACTTTTAACTAAATATATCCCTGGCAGAATGAAATATGCTTATCAAATGGCAGAGGATCCGCAGGGAAACATCTGGATTGCTCCTGAAAGCACACAAGGACAGCCGGTTGGTTTCCTAAAACCATCCGGGTCAGAGAAGGAATATGAATGGGTTGAAGAACCTTTTCTTCAACTTCCATATATGGATATTTACGATATTTACCCTGATAGCAATATGATTACCTGGATTGGAGGTACGGAAGGCTTGTTCAGATTTGATGCAAAAAAAAGAGTGGAGGGAAGTTCGTTTGACTTTCCTTTATTGGTGAGAAAAGTGATGGTAAATAGTGATTCAGTGGTTTTTAACGGGGCATATAAGAATAAAAAGAGTGGTAAAAGTTTTGTTTCTGTTTCACAACCAGACAGGTCGTTGCCAACATTTTCACATAAAATCAATAACATTGTTTTTGAGTTTTCAGCGCCAATTTATGATAATGTTAAACCACTTGAATTTCAGTGTTTCCTGGAGGGGTATGAAAAAGGCTGGTCTGGATGGACGAGCCATCCTTTAAAGGAATACACTAATGTCCCCGGCGGTAAATATACATTTAAAGTCAGAGCAAGAAATGCTTCAGGGCAAATCAGCAAGATTGATGAATTCAGCTTTGTGATAGAAACAGCCTGGTATAAAACTATATGGGCTATCATTCTCTATATTGTTTTACTTTCCCTTATGATATGGTTGATTATTCAATTATACATGAGAAGGTTGAGAAAGGCGAATATTAAACTTGAACAGCTTGTAAATGCGCGGACAAAAGAAATAGAACATCAAAAGGAAGAGATATTGGCGCAAAAAAGTGAAATTGAAACACAGCATGATTACACTATAAAGCAGAAAGAATATATTGAAGAGCAAAACAAGGAACTGGAGAAACACCGGAATCAACTTGAAAAAATCGTTGAGCAAAGAACCAGTGATTTAAAGGAGGCTAAAGAAAAGGCTGAAGAAGCCAACCGGCTTAAAAGCGCCTTTCTTGCCAATATGTCACATGAAATCAGGACACCAATGAATGCCATATTGGGTTTTTCTAACTTGCTTAATGACAAAGATTTAGACAAAAATTTAAAAGGTGAGCTAATTACACAGATAAATATACACAGCAATAGCCTGCTAAATCTGATTGATAATGTTCTTGACCTGGCGAGGATTGATTCAGACCAACTGGAATTGGATTATGTGGAATTTAATGTTGCAGAGATAATTGATGAACTATATGATTCTTTTGCTGATAACGTTGCTTATAAGAATATTTCGCTGATTAAAAACAAAGACGAGAATTACTCCAGCTTGAATTTGAAATCTGATCCTTACCGTATAAAACAAGTTTTGAATAATCTCCTGGATAATGCCGTAAAATTTACGGATCAGGGCTATGTTGAGTTTGGGTACAAAATAATTAAGAGCAATCAGAAGGATTCGATTCATTTTTTTGTTGAGGATTCGGGTATTGGCATAACCCGAAAGCAACAGAAAGTAATTTTTGACCGGTTTACAAAAATTGAGGAAAATAAAGAGAAATTATATAGAGGAGCAGGTTTAGGTTTGACGATATCAAAAAAAATCGTTGAAATGATGGATGGTGAGATATGGCTTAAGTCTGTACCACATGAGGGGTCGGTGTTTTATTTTTCCCTTCCTCTTGAGTATGCAGAGAACGTGAAAAGCAATAATCATTAGTAGCGCGAATAGACTATATGGCCAAATTATCAGATGAATAAATTTTATAGTACTATGATAGAAAGTTTAGATAAAGACTGGCATAATAAAACCCTTCTGATTGCTGAAGATGAGGACAGCAATTTTAAGTACCTGGAGATTGCTCTTCGCCGGACAGGTCTTCAAATAATACGGGCACACAATGGAAATGAAGCTATTGCTCTCACCCGGGAACATCCCGAAATTGATTTAATTCTTATGGATATTAAAATGCCGGAGATGGATGGTCTTGAAGCTACCAGGGCTATTCGGTCTTTTAATACTGAAATAAGTATTGTTGCATTAACTGCCTATGCGATGGCCAATGACCGGGAGTTAAGTATTGAAGCTGGGTGTAATGATTACATTGCAAAACCTGTCAGACGAAACCGATTATTCTCCGTGCTTTCTAAATATCTTGATTGAACTTTTAGCTATTGATTAGTAAAATATGAGATGATTTTTTGTTTTTTTCTGTGTTGTTTTTTTAATAACTTATGTCTATTCACAGAATAAGTTAGAGGGTGCCTTTTTTATAAATAATTTTCAACCCCGGGAATATAAAGGGCATGTCCAAAACTGGGATTTAATGGTGGATTTGTTTTGAACAACAGGATTTTTGTACAGGATAAAGGGCATGACTTGAAAATATCTACGAAACTTTTTATGAGAGTGTACAGCAAAAAAAACTGGAGTTAAAGTATTCTTCAGGTATTCAGAATGATGTTTATTTATTCACTGATGCTTATCGCCTTAAACAG
>JBKGZD010000186.1:0-4268 GCA_046545795.1 Bacteroidales bacterium
TATAAACAATCTGTAATCGACAGGCTCGTAGCGATTGTATCAACAATCCAATAATAATATTGTGAAAAAAATCCCTGGATACTGTATGCCTTTACAGATAAATTATTTATTTTTAACCGTTCTTCTATGTTTAACCTTTAAATCACTATTCTCATGGCATTGGGGCTATTAACAAAAATTAAAAGCTTTCTCGACGACTCTGGTAACAATCTTATAACCACGGTTGCGGAAACTGTTGACAGGTTTGTTCAAACCAAAGATGAAAAAGATAAAGTAAAACAAGAATTACAAAAGATACAGACAGATTTCCAGAAAAGTCAGCATAATTTTATTCTGGATATGGAACGGCTTGCTCAACAGAGAGAAGAACAGCTTGAAAAATCTATAAGGCAGGAATTGGAAGCCAAAAAAGAAATCTTACTCGCAGAACTCAACCAGGGAGACAAATACACTAAACGTGCACGACCGACTGTTATATACGTTGGGCTGATATTCATACTCCTGGAAGTGTTCGGACTACGCCATATTATACTCGAAGCCATAGCCGACGATGGTGCTCAGCTTCAAACATTGCTGGATAGCTCGGATAAAATATTTAATACTTTCCTCTGGGCATGGGGTGGAGTATTAGGAGTTTACAGCATTGGAAGATCTGCTGAAAAAAGAGGAATGAGCAATAAGTGGTTGAGAAACATTACCGGCAGTAAGCAATCCCAAACGGATAGAAATACAGAGGGTCTTACAAAAGAAATTAAAGATAAAGTTAAAAATCAAATTCAATGGTAAAAATTATACTTCACTGCTCAGCCTCATCTTTTGGCAATGCCGCTTTAATAGCTAAGTGGCATGTTCAGGAAAGAGGCTGGTCAGGTATAGGTTATCATTACGTTATCTTAAACGGCTGGCTTACAAGCAATATATACAACCCTTTTTTCAATGGACACATTGAAACAGGGAGACCCCTTGATGACGATCCGGTTGTAAAAAACTCCGAGCAGGGAGCACATGTCAGGGGACATAATTATAATTCTGTGGGAATATGCCTGATAGGAAATTCCGGAAATTTTACCGATGAACAATTGAACAGTTCACTCGAGCTGGTTCAGAGAATGGAAAGGCAATTCAGCACCATTCAAATATGCCAGCACAGCGATCTCGACTCCCAAAAGCCAAATTGCGCGGGAATTGACATGGAGAAATGGAAAAGAAATTATGCACTATATAAAGAAATTGCCACTACGATTCCGGAGGATGGGTTTATACTCTGAGAAATTAACTTGTTAATTTGTCTTTATTATCACAAATGATAATTCTCAAAAAAGACCAGTTACTTTCCAAGGCAAATGAATAATTCACCTGAGTTCGATAGAACACAAAACATACCTCTGAATATCAAAATACCTGTTTGTTTTAGATCAAACTCAGGTGAATAAGTTATCCTACAGATTTGCTTTCAGCTTTCATTTCTTTTCTAATCCATTCAATTGCATCTTCTTCTGTGTTAAACATTTTCAGTGGAAGGTTAAATTTTCCGGTTACCTGTAGTATCATATTCAGATAATACTTCTTGAAAATGTTTCCATCAAAAATGGTAGCTGCTCTTTTTAATTTACATTCATTAATTGCGGTAGGTAAGGCATACGATTCAAACCATTTCCTGTGGTCAGGTGATACAACTCCCTGGTCTCTGATATCGGATAAGAAATTATCAATTGGGGTATGTTTCCCAAAATCTAATAATTTCAAAAAGGGAATTTTATATTCCTCAATATCAGGCTTGCGCTTCCATATTACTTTCCCAATTTTTAATTCAGGAAGGTAAAGAACTTTTGCATATTCTTCGTCCATTAATACCTTTTCCATAATGATAATTTTTGGGTTTATCAAGCTTACGAAATTGGGAGATTTTAAGTTTCAGCTTACATTACAACAGGCTGAATATAAAAATGTTATTCAAAACGGACATTACTCTTTATTTTCCGTTTCAATATTTCCTCCCCGTAAAGTTGCCCCTATAACAATTGCTGCACTTATAAGGACAATGTTTTTTATAATATACTGACCCTCTAACGTAGGTGCATAAGGAATAACATTAAAAACTTCCTCCGGGAAAAAGAAAAGTGGAGTAAGTGTTCCTATCATCTGCAAAAACAGCAGAACCAGAATTTCCCGCAAATAAATCTTAGCAATTAAGCCAATTCCGATGAGGGTTTCCCATGTTGCCAGGATAATTAGTATTGCTTTTGAAGAAAGCAGATCAAATGAAATTATCTTAATGGTGTCTACTGCTATCTTTTCCGCCGGGCTAACCGAAGGGAAAAACTTTAAAAACCCAAACCAGAGAAATACGATACCAACGCTTATTCTCAACAGGGAAATACCATTTTTACCCATCCAGTTTACCACTGCCTTATCTCTCTTTTCTCCCAATATCTTTTTGATTATCATAATATTAATCATTTTATATGTTTAACAAAAATCAGACTACCTATATGTTGCTGTTTATTAATAAAACTTCTTACAAGATAACAGACAGACTAAGGCAGTTGTTCATTGGAGGGGCGTCAAAGGCTAAAATATATTATTCCCAAAAATTATTTCTCAATTGCTCCAGTGTCTCCCGCAAAAACTCTTCAATAAAAAGGCGACTCCCCACTGGTAAGCCGCCTTTTTATCCTGGTTAAAAGAAATTATGATTAGGTGAAAATGATTTGAGCATTCTCGCCGGCTGCTTTATCATAAAATTCACCGACAGTCAGCACGTCCAAAACATGTTCGCTTAAGTCTTCTTTCTTAAGTTTAAACATATCAAAAGCAAGCTGGCATGCGTACACTTCGCCCCCTCCTGCAGTTATCATATCCAGAAACTCATCAACAGGAGGTACATCCAGCTGATCCATCTGCTTTTTCATCATTTTTGATACCATGGGCTGTATGCCGGGTATCAAACCTAAAAGTTTAGGCATTCTCCAGCCGTTTGGCATTCTTAATGCAGGATTACCAACCGTTGCAGTTTGAAGTTTATTCATACGTTTCTTAATGATTGCATCCATTCCAAAGAATGTAAAAAATAATTTTGCTTCTTTACCTTCCATTACTGCACCATTGGCAAGCACCAAAGCTGCATAAACATCTTCAAGGTTACCTTTTGCGCAGATAATGGATACTTTATTTATACTGTGTTTCTCTTGATTTTCCATATTTTATCTGATTTTATTTTTATACACATGACGTTGGCTTTGGTATTCCGGCAATTCTGGAGCTTTTCTTTAAAGGACCGCCGGGGAAAAGCTTATAGAGTTCTTTTATGTCAGTGATACCTGACTTGCCTACTTTTCTGATGGTGAGGCTTGCACCGGCTTCGTACTGTTCTCTGAGATATTTGAAAACTTCCCAGTGTTTATCTGTTAGTTCTATTCCTTCTTCCTGGGCAATCTCTTTTGCAATGTCTTCATTCCATTGTTTATAATCTTCCAGGTATCCTTCTTCATCTACATTTACTGTTTGTCCTGCTATAGTTTTCTGTGCCATAATTCAAAATTTTAAAAGGTTAAAAAATTATTTATCTGTTGTCTGTTTTGTGTTTGATTCATTATTCATCTTTTTAATAAAAGTCATTAAGAAGCCCATTGTTTTCTTCATTTCTTTGGAATTCATTGCTCGCATGGTTTTCCACATACTATATTCTTCAACCGGCTCACCATCCATTTGTTGATAGACCTCCACTGCCTTGTTCACTGTTTTCAGCATTTCCGGATCGGTGAGTTTCATTAGAGTATCTGTAGCGTAAACAATGTTATCTCCCAATTTGCGAAGGTCTTCCTGTGAGTAATGACTAATGATTTTATCCATAATATTCCCAGCTTCTCTGAGGAATTCGAAATAACCTTTCTGTTCAAACTCGTGTAGCTTATGTATAGCATCCACGCCTATTTCGTTGATAATTGGACTTGTATCTTTCATCAAGTCATTAATACTTTCAAATATTGATATCGCTTCCGTCAGGTTTTTGATATTTTTCAGAAACTTAAAAACCAATTGTTTAATGTCATCAATATCAAGTTCTATCCCCTGGTTATCCAGTTCTTTTACTGTTGAATCCCAGGCGTCTTTTGTTATCAGAGAAGTATCAGAAACCAGGTCGTCAATCATTTCACGTTTCAATCGTTGCTGGTTAACGTGTTCCAGTACCAGGTCAAGCTTCCTGTTGATATCATCTATTTGTGTTTGTATGTTTTGGTTGTTTTCTGCCATAACTGTTAATTTTA
>JBKGZD010000187.1:0-4249 GCA_046545795.1 Bacteroidales bacterium
TCGTCGCCATCATCTACGGATAGTTTCTATAAGCATGGGATACCTCCGGTATCCTCGTTAGAAATCCGATAGGTTCTAACATGAATGCTGTGCAGGGGAGGGATCTTTGCAACTTTAACAGAAAATGGTTTTTCGAAAAAGAAATCCGAACCCTGAAATCCGAAAGATTGAATGTAGATAAAACACGATAAGAAAACAGAAGCTCCCAAACCCGGAAAGGTTTGAACATTTATGACTTACGAAATAACGAATAGAAACCGCGATTCCGGGAGGAGGCTCACATAAATCCCCCCGATTTCAAAAAAAAATTCGTTTCAATTGTTATCTTTGTGGCAAAAAGACCAAATCATGAACTTTGTTGACGAACTTAAATGGAGGGGCATGCTCCATAACTTTATGCCAGGGACAGAGGACCAACTAAAAAAAGAAATGACAACGGCTTATGTTGGTATCGATCCAACCGCCAACTCATTACATATAGGTCATCTTACTTCTGTGATGATGCTTATCCATTTTCAGCGTGCAGGGCATAAACCCATCGCCTTGCTTGGTGGCGCTACTGGCATGATAGGCGACCCTTCGGGAAAATCAAAGGAAAGGAATCTTCTCAATGAAAAAGAATTAAAAGCGAATGAACGCGCATTGAAAAATCAACTTTCCAGATTTCTTGACTTTGAATCGGATAAAGCCAATGCAGCAGAACTAGTCAACAATTACGACTGGATGAAAGAATACAGCTTCCTTGATTTTATCAGGGAGATTGGAAAACACATCACTGTCAACTACATGATGGCAAAGGATTCCGTTAAGAAAAGACTTGGTGAGGATTCTGTACATGGCATGTCATTTACTGAATTTTCTTATCAACTAGTTCAGGCTACAGATTTTTATCATCTATATAAAACCAGGAACTGTAAATTGCAAATGGGGGGTTCAGACCAGTGGGGAAATATTACCACCGGTACGGAATTGATTCGGAGAAAACTCGGCGGCGAAGCTTATGCTCTCACCTGTCCTTTAATTACAAAAGCCGATGGCGGAAAATTTGGCAAAACCGAAGAAGGAAATGTATGGCTTGATCCGGAACTTACTTCTCCTTATAAATTTTATCAGTTCTGGTTGAATGTCAGTGATGAAGATGCAGAAAAATATATTAAAATATTCACTTTACTCGATAAAGGAGAAATTGATACCCTGATTGAACAACATCGATCAGAACCACACCGAAGACAGTTACAACAAAGACTAGCGAAAGAAGTTACGGTTATGGTTCACTCTCAGGAAGAATATGACAAAGCGGTTGCTGCAAGCAAAATCCTTTTCGGAAAATCAACCACTGATGAGCTCAAAGCTCTGGATGAAAAAACGTTTCTGGATGTCTTTCAGGGCGTACCGGTTTTTGAGGTGGACCGTCGTAAGCTGGAAAGCGGCATTCAGGTGCAGGAACTGCTTGCTGAAGAAACCGGCGTATTCGGTTCAAAAGGTGAGGTGAAACGCCTTGTAAAAGGAGGCGGATTGAGTATCAATAAAGAAAAAATCCAGTCCATTGATTCTACTGTAACTTCTGATGCTCTGCTCAATGAAAAATATATTCTCGGACAGAAAGGAAAGAAAAATTATTTCATTCTGAAAGCTGACTAAAACAGCAATTGGGGCAGTTCAACATTTACAGAAATCAATTTTCAGTCAGCGGGTTAGCCTCCCGGCAGTTGCCGGAAATTAAAGGCACCGGGAAGGCCACTGATGCGTTTTCTTAGAACAACCAATTCATAAAATAGCCTTATGTTCCTGACTGTCAACAAATATTAAAAATATAATATCAAATGCTAGACTGAAACATGAAATAACCATTAGTGCGCTTCCAGCCAGTTATTCCCTGTTCCGCTTTCCACTGTTAATGGGACATCCAGTTTCATAGCATTTTCCATTTTATAAGTAACCATTTTACGGAGGTCTTCTAATTCAGATTTGCAGGCATCAAAGATAAGCTCATCATGTACCTGTAGAATGATTTTGCTCTTGTATTCTTTTTCTGTCATTTCTTTGAAGACATCAAGCATGGCTATTTTAATAATATCAGCTGCAGTTCCCTGGATTGGAGCATTAATAGCATTTCTTTCAGCCATTGACCTGATAGTAGCATTTCGCGAATTAATATTTTCCAGGAATCTTTTTCTGCCTTTTAAGGTTTTCACATACCCATGCTCCCGGCCAAAAGAAATCATATTATCCATGTATTCCTTAACTTTCGGAAACTTTTTAAAATATTCCTCAATAAGTTCAGCCGCCTCTTTTCTTGGTATATTCAATCGCTGTGACAGACCATAAGCTGATATGCCATAAATAATTCCAAAATTCGCGGTTTTTGCTTTTCGCCTTTGTTCCTGGGTTACTTCCTCCACAGAATCCAGGTGAAAAATATTTGCCGCAGTTATACTGTGAATGTCCATGTCTTTTTTAAATGCTTCTACCAGCGAAGGGTCTCCACTCATATGTGCCATAATCCTCAACTCAATCTGACTGTAGTCTGCGGAAAGAAGAATATGTTCATCGTCAGAGGGTACGAATGCTTTTCTTATTTTTCTTCCCCGTTCTTCGCGTATAGGTATATTCTGCAAGTTAGGATTATAAGAGCTCAATCGGCCTGTAGATGCAATAGCCTGATTAAAAGACGTATGAATTTTTCCGGTTTTTGGATGAATCAAATTAGGCAGGGCCTCTACATATGAAGAAAGTAATTTTCTCAGTGACCTATAAGTTAATACCTCCCTGATTATAGGATGTTTATCCTGTATAGCCTGAAGTGTTTCTTCGCTGGTTGAATATTGCTTTGTTTTTGTTTTCCTTGGTTTTTCTACTATTTTCATCCTGTCAAACAACACTTCACCCAATTGCTTAGGAGAATCTATATTAAACTCCATCCCTGCCATGGAATGTATACTCTTTCCTAACTCTGACAGTTCCTTACGTAATTCATCAGCATATTGATTCAGTGCCTCCTTATTAATTTTAACACCATTTAACTCCATGTTAATAAGCACATAAATTAAAGGCATTTCAAGTTTATATGCAAGACTTTCCAGACCATTTTCTTTCAATTCTTTTTCCAGTTTTTCCTTTAGCATAAGGGTCAGGTCTGCATCTTCACAAGCATAGGGGGTAACCTTTTCTAAGGGAATATCTCTCATTGATAATTGCTTCTTCCCCTTTTTCCCGATAATTGACTCGATGCTGATGGGCTTGTAATTTAAATATTTTTCAGAAAGGGCATCAAGATTATGCCTTTGTTCCGGCTGCAGAAGATAATGGGCAATCATGGTATCAAACAATTCTCCCTGCACTTCTACATCATATTGATTCAGAACTAAAATATCATATTTAATATTCTGTCCTACCTTCTTTATACCTTTATTTTGGAATATTTCTTTAAAAGGGGAAATGATTTCGAGAGCTTTATCTTTTTGCGCTGGGATAGGGAGAAAACAAGCCTCATTGGGTTCAGTTGCAAAAGAAATTCCTACCAGCTCAGCATCATGAGGATTAACAGAAGTTGTTTCAGTGTCAAAACAAAACTCTTTTACTTTTTTTAAATCCTTTAACAATTTGGCTCTCTTTTCTTTATTATCAATAAGCTGATAATTTTTATCAGAATTTTCTATCATATTAGCATCATTCTTTTTAGATTGGCTTTGAAATTCTTTGTGATCACTAAAAAGGTCTTGCTGAATTGGGGAACCTTTTGCTTGCGGCGGTGGTTCTTCACCAAACATGCGGCGGGAAATATTCTTAAATTCAAGTTCTGCAAACAATTTTGTAAGATAAGACTGGTCAGGTTGTTGACGTTCTAATTCGAAATTTTCAATATCAACAGGTACATATAAATTTATCGTTACAAGCTTTTTAGATAATTTAACTTGTTCTTCAAAGTTAATTAAATTTTCCTTTTGCTTTCCTTTTAAGTCATTTATGTTTTCATATAAATTTTCTATGTTTCCATATTTACTTATAAGTTTTTTTGCAGTTTTCTCTCCAATACCAGGGGCACCAGGGATATTATCCGATTTATCACCCCATAGAGCCATAATATCAATAATCTGCTCCGGTTTTTCAATGTTAAATTCTTCACAAATTCTCTTTTTATCAATAACCTCAGCTTCGTTGCCAAAACGCTTAGGCTTGTATATGTAGATATTTTCATCCAGGAGTTGTCCGTAGTCTTTATCGGGAGTCATCATATAAGTTTCATACT
>JBKGZD010000188.1:0-4221 GCA_046545795.1 Bacteroidales bacterium
AAAATTAGACCAGGCCAAAAGATTATGACCTGGTCTAAAAGGCAACTATGAAAACTAACAATTAGGAATCTAATGTGGAAATACTATCTATTCTAACATTTTATAATAATCAGTTCCTTCCCCGTAAGTCTCATAAGAATCTCCCCACTCTATTTTCAACTTACCGTCATTATAAATAAAAGCATTCCCTATTTGAGAAGTTCCACGCATCGGTTTCAGTGTAATCATACTATCTTCTATTTCATAACTCCCTATGCTGCGAAATGTACTACCAGAATATTCAAATTTTCTTTGTAACTCAAACTCTTTATCTTCAAGAAAAAGCAGCTTGCTTCTCTCGAAATTTTCGATTTCCGGCTCACCTTTTTTATTAACAGATTGCCAGGCAGTTCCCTGAATATCCCTTCGGTTAAGAGTCCTTTCAAGATCAGCTTGCGAATTATTTTCACAGGCCGGGAAAAAAGCAGCAAATAAAAAAGCAACCAATATTCCTGTAAAGCTTAGTTGACTCATCACATAAAAGGTTATTTATTGTAATTGAAATTACGAATAAAAAAGAGGAGGGTTAGAAACTTCCCCCTCCTCTTTCATTCATTTTTGATAAACAATACTATTTCTAGTATTAAAATACGGACTGAGCAGATAAAAACCATACTACTATAAAATCTTGATTATAAATAAGTTATACGCCAATGGGTTGGAAACAATAGATATAAACTTAAGTTCGGCATAACCAACAATAATTAGATGTCTGATATCTGTTTATTGTTAGAACAAACCCGGGATATATTATTTCTTTTTACATTGAACAATAACGGGATAATGATCGCTTTGTAAGGGTGTTTTTTGAAAATCTCCAAAAAAATATAGATCCTTAAAGCCGCTGTCTTCGAGCATAAATTTTAAATCCAGTTTTTGAATAGGAAAAAGCGAAATAGAATTTTCAATTACCTCATTTGTTTCTTTTATAGTTAGTTTTGTGTTAAAATCAATTAGTTCGGAATTTTCCGGGTAATCATAATATCGTTCAAAACGGACATATTCATTATCAATCAGTGGTAATTCTTCAATTTGATTGTCAAGTATATAATCATAGTTCAAAATTTGAATAACCAGGTGTCCATCCTTTTGTAATACATATGATAAGACCTTAAAAAAATGCTCAATATTATCGTAAGAAAGCAGATGAGGTAGTGTATTCCCAAAACACAAGGCTAAATCAAATTGTCCTTCAGTAAAAAAGGCTGCCAAACTTTCCATATCAAGCTCTCTGAACTGCGGATACTGGTCCAGTCCCATTCCTCTCTTTTTATCAATGGCTGTTGATATCATTACCGGGTCGGAATCTATTGCAAATACCGGTTTCCTGTTTTTAGCCAGTTCGAGGGCTAAATTGCCTGTACCACAACCTACATCAAGGATAGAGGAAGCCTTCTTTTCTTTTATAAGTCCCTTTACAAAATTGGCCTGATCTGCGTTAAATGGAAAGATATAATCATAATATTGACTTATACTGGCGTAGAACTCTTTTTTATTACTCATAATTGACATTTTATTCGATGAATATGGTTGCAATATTACAAAAAATATATTTCGGTGTCCATCTCAAATTTAATTTACTTGAAAGGATCATAAAAATGAATAAGAAAGAAAGTAGATAAATTAACTAAAAATTCTGTATCTTCGTATTAACCAAAAATAATTCAAAGTGTCAAAACAAGCAAAACAAGACCAGCTCTGGTATAAATTTTTGGCTGGATTTATATATGAATATGAATCACTTTCTGCCAGTGGTAATGAGACCATACGCTTCCATATGGAGAGCGTGCTGAATAAATTTGATAACCTGGCAAATAATCCGGCTATACAGGGAAAAGAGCCATCTGTATTACCAGTTACCGATTATTTAGTTGAGGCTATAAAAAGAGAGTTTAACAGAAACGAAACACCTATATTCCAAGCGCTGAAAGAAGCCATGGGAAAATTATCATGGGAATATGGCTATGATGAACTCCCTGAAGACCTAAAAAACAAATATGGGTTTTGTGAAATAATAGGTCCGAACGGAAACCTTTATTCAGAAAAAATCATTTCAGGGCTTATGCTTTTAGCTCCGGGATGTCATTATCCAAATCACAAACATGACAACTTAGAAAAATCTTATATTTGCCTAAGCGGCGAAGTAAGTGTTAACAACTGCGGGGTCTTCAGAACAAACAGTCTCATATATACTGCGCCGGGAGAAATACATAAATTTACTACAGGAAAATTCTACTCATGCCTTCTTTTATTTTCATTGATAGGAAACCCCGAGGATTTGAAAAACTATCAGTTGACTTTCAAATAAATTAATAAACGCTCCAGGCTAATATTACATTTTTCAAGGTCAAATACTTTTACCTTGTCATTTTTGCAATAGCTGCCACCGGAATCGTTTCTGCCATCTTTACAACACTATCTTCATCATCAAAACCCTCTGTATTGAAGGAAAATAAAGATTTATTAAATGGAACCTGTATTTCATATCTTACTATTCCCGTAGAATCATTCAACTCCTTCTTTATGAGTGCTTTGTATCCACTTATCTTAATCCTTTTCATATCAGGGTCACCTGTACCCATAAATGCAGGCATTGAAAGGAATGTATTAATCCCTGCCAACAAAGGTGAATCATCTACAACCAGAACATCTACAGATTGATTTTCCCCGGCATACCTCCTGTTAATATTTAATCCTGTAATGCCCGCCACATTACCTGTCACATTATCTTCCTCTCTTATAACCGGAAGATTTTCCATATTTTCCGGAAGCATAACCAGAATTTCCCGTCCAAGAACCTGGTTTAACTCTTCTAATGCCTGTTTTAAAGAATAACGTGTCTCTTCAAGATTTGCAGAAGTATAATATTCTTTTGCCTCATCGAGCTTTGCTGTAACCTCCTGGCTTCTTAAGCCATGAGCTGATAACAATAAAACAGCTATACAGATGAAAAATACTTTTGTATTCATGTGGTTATTTTTAATTTTTAATAGGTCATATGGAACTTACCATAATAGAATAAACATTTCTTTTTGTTATATTAATGTTTATTTTATCATGGACGTTTCATAAGTTTATTTTTTAATTAATCGTAGGTCTAATAAAATTCTTGTGTTAACGACAATTTTCTACATGTTCTTTCCAATTGAAATCATTGTTTATGAGATTTACTGTTCTCCCAATTGCTCCTTAATTTTTTCTATATCGATAAAATTTGCAGCTTGCATCAGTTCTTCCTCATCCGAAAAATTAACTCCATTCATGACTATAATTGAAGATTGCCCAAAGGGGACGCTCAATGTATATCCTTTACTATCATCATATTCAATGACACTCCTATACCCTTTATAATCAACCTGTTTGCGGTTTTCTGATTCCTCATAGTAGTCTTCTCCCATGAACATGTTCATTGCTGTCAGAAGAGCTGCATCATTACCAATCGACAATTTGAATTCCTGGTCTTCACCTCTGTATTTTCGCTCAATAACAAGACCTTCAAAACCAATTCCACTGCTTACTACCCTGTCTGAATCTTCCACTATATCTAATTCTGATATTTGACTGGGCAAATCATCCAGGACCCGATGCCCTATTTCCATTTCTACACCGATTAAAGCCTGGCGAATGGAAGAACGGGTTTTACCGAATTCTTTGATCTTTAAATTTTCATGAGCGCTGGTAATATTGGCCAAAACATCAGGTGGAGTGCTAACTAATCCTGAACCTCTTTTGTTGAGAGTAGAAGAACTTTCATCAGCTTCATCATAATATTGATACTGATTCTGCTCCTGATTTGATTGATTTTCCTCTTCGCCGAAGGCCTTTTCAATCACTTTCTCCTCAGCTTTCTTTTTTACCTTCTTGATAAAGCTTTGAGAATAAGTCATAGAGCTGGCAGCTAAAATCAGAACTACCGTCAGGCTCCAAATTAATCTATATGCTTTCATTTAATAAATTTATGTAAGTACAACAATTAAGTATATAAAAGACTGAAAGTCAAATTACGAAAAAAAATGATATAATTCATAAGGAAACAATAAAATTACTCATCTCGGAGACTTACCGCCGGATTTCTATTGGCAGCTTTGTACGACTGAAATACAACACTAAAAAATACTGTTTGAGTTTCGATTTTTATTCCAAAATCGGAACGAGTTTATTTTATCCGTGGTGGGGGATTCC
>JBKGZD010000189.1:0-4201 GCA_046545795.1 Bacteroidales bacterium
TATGAGATTGCAACAAATTATTATAATAGCAGCACTGATTATTACGGCTGCATGTTCAAACAAATCAGAAAAAAAAGTCATTCCCCGTGATGATTTTACAGAGATATTGGTTGATGTCCATTTGATGGATGGATTAACCAGTTTCTCTGAATTCAGAAAAGGAATGGCTCAGACGGACTCCATTGAATACCTTGAGGCCGTTTTAAAACATCACGGATATAATAACGCTCAATATGATTCTTCATTGATTTATTATTCCAAGGATTTAAGAAGGTTTGACCGGATCTATCAAGATGTTATTGAACGCCTGAATCAAATGGAAACAAAAGCCAATGAAGAAGTTAAAGAAGAAAGAGAATTAAGGGAGCAACAAGATAGTTCTTCCGCTCACCAGGAGAAAAATGATTAAGGATGCGCAGGATAGCTGCCAATTACATATTTCCCGTTACTACTCCGCCTATAAAAAATGGTATAATAGAAACAGACGACGACGGCACTATTATCAAAGTTATCAACCCCGGAGAAAACCCAAGGGAAATGCAACGGATGGAATTTTATAATGGTGTCCTTGTTCCCGGGTTTATTAACAGTCATTGCCACCTGGAATTATCGGCATTAAAAAATCAAATTACCCCCGGCTTATCTTTAAAGAATTTTGTCAAGCATGTTTATCAGAAAAGAAAAAAACTTTCACAGAAAGAAATAGAATACTCAGTTCAAGAAGCGGACCGGGAAATATGCCGTAATGGTATTGTTGCCTGTGCAGATATTTCAAATTACTCTTATTCTTTTCCTGCTAAGAGGGATAGTGACATTTTCTATTATACTTTCATAGAAGTTTTTGGCAGAAACATATTTTCCGCACACAAAAATTATAAACATGCTTTACGTTTATATAAAAAGCTATTGAAAGAATCTGGTATGAAAGGCAACCTTACTCCTCATTCATCATACTCTGTCATCCCATGGTTGTTCAAACGTATTTTTCACTTATATCAGAATTCAAAGCCCATATTTTCATTTCATCACCAGGAATGTTCCCGTCAGGACGAAGAGAGACTAAGAATGACGGGTAAACCTATGAGTACGTTTTTTCCCCGTATATCAAATCATTTAAGACAGGAAAAACCTGGGTTAACCTTCGGTTTGTCTTATTTCCCTGAACATGCAAGGGTTTTCTTAGTACACAATACTTTTACAAATGAATCAGATATTCTGAATATTGAGACTTTTTTACAGGATGTATACTGGGTCTTTTGTCCTAATTCCAATCTTTACATTGAGAACAAATTGCCCAATCTTTCTAAATTTTTGCCTTATGAAGATCACATTCTTATTGGTACAGATAGCCTTGCATCAAACACACATCTATCAATACTAAATGAAATGATCACCCTTCAAAATAATTTCCCTGAGCTATCCTTTGAGCTGCTTCTGAAGTGGGCTACACTCAATGGAGCCAAAGCACTTGGGATAGATGATTATGCCGGAGCACTGGAAAAAGGAAAGAAACCGGGAATAAATCTTCTTTATAACTTTGATTTACTGAATTGGAGAATGCAAGAGGACACAAATGTTAAAAGAATATTATAATTATTATCTTTGCCGGAGTTATATTAATCACAAAATATCATTTTTACTTTTTATGGGAACATTCTTATTTGAAGAAATTATTTTCGGACCAGTAAAGAGCAGAAGACTGGGAGCTTCACTTGGAATTAATTTATTACCTAACGATCGCAAAATTTGTTCTTTTAACTGTATTTATTGCGAATGTGGCTGGACAGATGGAAAAAGTCCTTCTTATTTCCATCCAAGGGAAGAGGTAAGGGAAAATCTGAGGGTCAAGCTTGAGGAAATGAGAGTTAATAACCAACCATTGGATACAATTACTTTTGCCGGAAATGGAGAACCTACACTGCACCCTAAGTTCGATTTAATTATTCAGGATACCATAGGAATCAGGAACAGATACTTCCCGGATGCTCAGATCGCAGTACTTTCTAATTCAACGATGATACATAACCGAAAGGTTTTTACGGCTTTAAAAAGAGTTGACCAGAATATATTAAAACTTGACTCCGCTTTTGAGGAGACGGTTAACGTGTTGAATCAGCCCTCTAAGGATTATGATCACCAAAAAACCATTGAAAATTTAAAACGATTTAATGGTCAGCTGATTATTCAAACTATGTTTGTAAAGGGTGAATATGAGGGAACCCATTATGACAATACTTCAGAAAAAGAGGTTGATGCCTGGCTAAAGGTTTTGAAAGAAATTAATCCTGCAAGGGTTATGATTTATACAATCGCAAGAGACACCCCGCACAATGGTGTTGAAGCAATTTCTCAGCAGAAACTGGAAGCAATTTCAGCTAAGGTAGAAAGCGCAGGGTTTGATGTCCAAATCAGCGCTTAATATAAAGTAATTGTGAATGATACAAAACCACCAAAAGCTCTTGTATGCCCTTTAGATTGGGGATGGGGGCATGCAACCAGAACGATTCCTTTAATTCATTTGTTGCAAAGGTCAGGATTTGAAGTTATTATAGGAACCTCAGGAGTCTCCGGTGATTTTTTGAAAAATGAGCTCCCAGGCTATTCTTTTTTTAATCTTCCTTCTTTTTCGATTCACTATTCCAGCGATGAGAACCAGGTGTTTGCAATTTTTAAGCAAATACCTAAAATACTTCGGGTTGTATACAATGAGCACAAGATTATAAAAAAGATTGTGGAAAGAGAAAACATTGATTTGGTTGTATCCGATCAAAGATATGGTTTATGGACAAAATCAGCTTATAGTGTTTTTATGACCCACCAGTTAAATGTTATCTTCCCAAAAAGCCTAAAGATTTTGTCTTATATTTTTAACTTTCTGCAACATAAATTTATACAGCAATTTGATGAATGCTGGGTACCAGATGATAAACAGAATCTGAATCTTTCGGGAAAATTGTCTGATGTTCCTGCCAGTCTTAAACAAGTATTTTATGCCGGGATATTTTCCAGGTTCGGAATCCCCGAAAATGTAAATCAAACCAGCAATTATAAACATGATTTGCTGGTTCTGTTATCAGGTCCTGAAAAACAGCGTACTTTGCTGGAAAACATATTGTTGTCACAGTTACAGAATAAAAATTATAACGTATTATTTGTCAGAGGTACATTATCACCACGAAAGCAAACCAATACCGCGAACAATGTTGCAATGGTTGATTATTTGAATTCAACTGAACTATACAATGCTATACTGGAATCAGGATTGATAATTTGCCGTCCAGGTTATTCAAGTGTTATGGATTTGGTAAGGCTGAAAAAACAAGCGCTATTCATCCCTACTCCCGGACAAACAGAACAAGAATATATAGCTGAACATCTAATGGCAAGGAAATATTTTTTTAGTGTGTCGCAAAAAGAATTGTTGCTTGAAAGAGATATTAAACTTGCTATGGATTATCATATCCCTGAACATAAGGATGAAGACTCTGCCCTACTTAAAAGGAGGATAAAAATTATTCACAATAAGTTATATCAAAACAAAAGTGATAATAATAACAACCACTCCTAAAAAGTAGCCTGTATATACTTCTACGGGTTTATGAGACTTCAGGATTAATCTTGAAGTACCAACTAACCCGGCCACTAAAACCGCTAACACAATATAGGGTATAAAATCTGCTTTAAGGAAAAAAGAAAAACAACCCAGTGCACCTGTAAGTGCTCCGATGCCTGCCATATGTGCACTTATTTTCCATCGTAAAGTAAACAGGGTAAGAATAAGAATAGTAAATGCTCCTCCAAGAACAACATTATTGATTGTGTTCGGCACCCCCATGTGTCTGAGCAGATAATAAGAAATTAAATACATTATGAAAATAACAGAAAAAGGAATAAGTCGTTCTCTGCGATCTTTCATTGAAAGATTCTGAATTATATTCTGGTAAATAAAAAGCGGAAGAAAAGACAATGGAAGTAAGAATGTACTTATAATTGTGGTTAAGATAATTATTTTTTGTGCATCATATGGAAACAGTGAAAAATAAGTTTGAGAGTTCAATAAAATTAACACCCCTAAGGTTGGCATTACTAGCGGGTTAAATATGATGCTTATAATTTTTGCAATGTTTTTCTGCATGATAATTGTACCTGTTATTATTTAAGTTCTTTTCGCAGCCGGGCTACAGGTATATTCATCTGTTCC
>JBKGZD010000190.1:0-4125 GCA_046545795.1 Bacteroidales bacterium
TATTCCACGGCTTCTTCCGGTACGTTGGAGGGACGGCCGGGAAACTGACTTTTCAGATCTTCGTAAATCGTTGTTGTACCTGGTACATCTTGCCGAGAAATCATTTTAATTTTCCGGTAATACGAAATTGCCGTATTGTAAATATCATGACTCAGGAGCTTAGAAGTATCGTCCAGGCTTTCCTGTATGGAAGCAATCCTGTTCAGGATAGGTTTCATTTTGTTCCTTGCTTCCTGGTCTTATACAAATTCTTCCTTGTCATTGCAACTTCCTGGTTTAACGAAAATATTAAAAAATTTTTATATCCATTATTTTCCCTAATACCAAATGTAATGAAAATTTACGCCGGTGGTTAGGGTTGTTGAAAAAAATTGATAATTGTTGCTACGCACTACGCACATAGAGACGCACGGCCGTGCGTGTCGGCCGGGACAGGCGATGTCATTTTCTGAAAATTATTCCAGTTGTTTCTTATAATCATCTAACATTTCAACAAAATCAGAGATTGTCCTTTCCTCCTGGTCTCCTGTTTTATATGAGTCAATATAACAGAAATTTACCGGATCAAAAATGCCATAGTGCTTAAACATCCCTGCTTCTTTATTCCAGGTTAATACAGAGATCACAAAGGGTTGAAGTTTATTGATAACTTTCAGCCGGAGGGGTAGAATTCGATCATCAACAACCACCTGCTCACTCCTTCCTTTCAGCTCTATCCATTCCTCTGTTTCGGTTAGGTTTGCCTGTTGCAGATTTCCGTCTTTATGTACTTCCTCAATGTTAAACAATTGTATCAGGTATGAAACGCTGTCGGTTGGAAATTGCGAAACATTGCTGATTTGAATATCAACATTGTTCATTGTTTCCACTTTATCCTCGGTTTCATTTATTTGCACATTCACTTGTAGCTGGGCCTTTTGTCTTTTATAAAAAAGAGCTTCAACTATACCATGAGGAGCTGGTCTTGCTTCCTGCTCAACCCTTATATAATACCTTCCGTCTGTTAAAAATTGATGAGGTGGATTTTTGCTCTGTGGAACTTCAATAATAAAATGGTTCCCCTGCTCAGTGAGTATTTCCTGGATACGAATTCCTTTTGGTGGTGGGACAATATTCGCTGTAATCAGGCCTAACAACCATTTTTTATCCCGGAACCTTGATGGAACAAGCTCTCCGTGGCAAACTCTCTTCATCCGGGTACCCGGCTTTTGAATTTTCCTCTCTTTCGGTGATCCAACAATAACAAGACCGCCTTCTGTATTTAAAAATGCACAAATCTCTTTAAAAACAGAATTCACCTTTACCTCTCCACTCTTGAATTCAAGCAAGCTTGTCTCCTCCCTCGGTACACTGAAAAAATATACCAAATCATCGTATGTGAGCTGATAAAGTTCTTTACCCAATATTTGTTTTGCCAGTTCCATTATATCTAAGGAAGAATTTGGTGATTTTTACGCTAAAAAAATGTCAAACTCATGTGATAACAACCAATTAAAAACAACCAACCACTTAAAAATACAAAATACTCACTAAATTAACGAATGCATCAATTAAAATTCATATGTTTATTTTATCATGGACATTTCATATGTTGGTTTAAACCATTTATAGAAAACGAATAAACTGGATTATATGTTATAAAAGTCGAGCAACCAGTTTTTAAAGTCAGCATAACCAGTGGACATCCTATTGGATTTTTTTTCACCCATTTGAGCTTGTTTAAGGAATCCGGGCAATTCAACTTTCTCGCCTGTTATTTCCTCAACTGCTTCATTAAATTTCCCGGGATGTGCAGTTTCCAGAAAAATGCCGCCTTGTTCATTCTGTAAATTTTCTTTGAGTCCTTTATAAGCAACAGCTCCATGCGGATCAAGCAGATAACTGAATGTATCATAAACATTTTTTATCGTTTCCCTGACTTCCTGATCAGTCACTACATGACTCTTTACAGCCTTTTTTATCGAGTCATAGTCCCCTTCAAACAGTTCCAGGATTCGGGAGAAATTACTGGGATTTCCCACGTCCATGGCATTGGATAATGTTTGAACAGCCTGACGGGGTTTGTATAAACCTGTTTCCAGGTAATCAGGGAACACTTTGTTGATATTTGAGGCAGCAATAAAAAATTCAACGGGAAGTCCCATTTTCCGCGCTAGTAATCCTGCTGACAAATTGCCATAATTCCCACTTGGAACGGAAATAAGACTTTTCTGCTTGTCTTCTTCAGGTAATTGCGTCCATGCATGAAAATAATAAACAATTTGCGGCAGCCATCTTCCAACATTGATGGAGTTTGCAGAGGTTAATTTCAGTTTCTGCTTAAGGTGATCATCTGCAAAGGCAGTTTTGACCAGTCTCTGGCAATCATCAAAAGTTCCCTCTATTTCCAGGGCGTATATGTTTCCATGCACTGTGGTTAAGGTTTTTTCCTGCAAAGGGCTGATTTTTCCTGAAGGATAAAGCAGCACAACATCCACGCCTTCTGTTCCGTGAAATCCCTGGGCAACTGCACTACCAGTATCACCTGATGTGGCAACAAGAACCGTTATTTTTTCATCTTCAGCAGAAGCAAACTTTTTGAGCACTTCCGCCAGAAATCTAGCTCCAAAGTCTTTGAAAGCAAGAGAAGGTCCATGAAATAATTCCAGTGCAAAGACTTTCGGTTCCACCTGTACTAAAGGAACAGGAAAATCAAATACTCTTTGACAGATTTCAAGGACTTCTGCTTTCGTGAAATTTTCACTTAAATATTCATACAAAACCTCAGCAGCCATTTCCGGCAATGATAAAGACTCTAATTCCGACAAAACAGACTGAGAAAGCCGTGGAACAGAAGCAGGAAAAAACAACCCCTTCTTTTTGCCGGAACCTTCCAGCACTGCCTGTCGAAAAGTTTTTTGTTCTTTACTGTCTTCAATATTGTAAAAGTTCATTGTATTATAATTTATTAAAAATCTTCCGGGTTTTTCCCTCTTCATTTACCAGCTATCTATTACAAAGGTACCTTTTTTATTAATTTGCGATACATGGATATTAAACGGAATGTTTTCTTCCTGGTAACAAATATCAATTGCTTCTTTTACTTGTAAAGCATTATCCTCCCCCCTGCAAAAAGCAAAAACTGACGGACCTGAACCTGAAATGGCGAATCCCAGTGCACCGTTTTTCATTGCAGCAGATTTTACATTGTTGTAACCAGGGATTAATTTTGACCTGTAAGGAGTAACAATCACATCTTCCATTGATCTTCCAATAAGATCATAATCGGAAGTATAGAATCCCGCTATCAAACCAGCCACATTTCCCCATTGTACAACAGCATCTTTAAGAGGAATCTGCTCAGGCAAAATTCTTCTGCTCAGCTCGGTCTTTATTTCCATCTGGGGATGAAGTAAAACCACCCACAAATCCCGGGGTGGCTCAATACTTATCGCTTCGAAAGGTTTATAACTTCTTATAATTGTAATTCCTCCCATTAATGCCGGCGCCACATTGTCGGCGTGTTTACCACCGGATGCCATACCCTCTGCTTCCATGGCAAAATCAATCAGCTCATACACAGAAAAGGGCTTCCCGAGTAATTCATTCGCTGCAACGACAGCGCCTGCAGAGCTACTAGCGCTGGAACCAATGCCACTTCCGGGTATGATGTCTTTATACAATTCTATATCGAATCCCTGGTTTGAATTTAACCGTTTCAGCATCCTGCTTATCGCATATGAAGCAACATTTGTTTCTACATCATCAGGGATGGGTTTCTCACACTGGATTTTTTTTATCCGTATTAATTTCTGATCGTTGAGGGAAACTTTTACTGTATCGCCTACTCCACCGATGGGAAAACCTAAGATATCAAAACCACAGCCGAGGTTTGAAACCGTTGCTGGAGAAAATACACTTACCCCCGATATTTTATTCATATGTTTATTATTTATTTTCATTGGTTATATGGAACTTACCATGATAAAAGCAAACATTTCCTTTTGTGAGATTAAAATTTATTTTATCATGGACGTTTCATACACAATCAATTAATCCAAAACACAATTTTAACAAAATATAAGCAAATTCAAAACCAGAGGTGAAATATTTCTATATGTCACACCTAACGGCGCTTTTAGAAAT
>JBKGZD010000191.1:0-4063 GCA_046545795.1 Bacteroidales bacterium
GGTCATCGCCGACTTTTAAAAAATCCCGAACCTTTCACAAGGTCGGGATTTTTTTATTATATGACCGGAGTTAACATTCAGTGTCAATTTAAATCCGATCCGGGCATTAAATTAATTTTACAGGTAATGACCAGATCGGAATCAAATGTTGTTACTATTGAGATACTGAAATCCTTCTAATCTTCAATATCCTTAAATACTAACTTTTTAGAAGAATCTTTTTGCCATTGACTTATTAATTCCAGAAAATGCTGGTAATTCTTCTCCTCAATGTAATCGTTCTTAATGAGTAATTTTTTATCTATAGTTACGATATCTTCAGACTGACTAATATCAATATATAACTCACCAAGTTCATTTTCTATGTTTTTGGAAATGTTTTTCGTTCTTAAATCTAACCCTTCAGGTTTGTTAATCTTAAATGAGTAATTGATTTCCACCGGATGATTGAGTTGCAGTGGAGCAGTTCTTTTTGATACCAATTGTTGCATTTTAACTACATCAGATAGAACTGAAAAATCAGGGATCTTCATAAAATTGTAGTTTCCCTGTTTCTCCTGGCTAACCTTTGTTTCGATTGTATAATCAATAGCCGATTCTTTTGGAGTTATTTTATTGATCTCAACATTTTGAATATCTTGATCCGATATAAATGGCTTTAACAGAGATTTAACGGCGTCATTGTTATCTTTCAGCATTAAATATGGGTTTTCGCAATGTGTGAGTGTTACATTCATATTACCTTCCATCTTTAAATCTTTATTCAGTGTAAACTCTCCCTTGAAATTCGCTTTGCTTGTTTCTTTATCCTCGGTATCAATTAATTTAGGTTCCTGATCGTCCAAAAGCAGGTTTTTGGAGTCTGCATACTTATATAAATCGTTGACTTTGTTATTTTTAATTGCTGAAAGAAATATATCTTCATCATCCTGGGTTACTTTCACATAATATTTTTCTGTAGTATTTAAATTCCCTGTGTTCTCGCTAAAATATTCCTCTGGAACGACAGCCACAGGTCTGGCCTGAACCCCTATATTTTTTAAAAGACTGGCGAGAAGGATTGTCTTTTCCTCTGTTGTTCCTCCGTTGTCTTCAAGCACTTTCTGATTATTATTCAAATTGTATCCCTTATATTTCAATGGAATATCAAAATGATTGATATGATTTACTACCATTTTTTGCATGGAGCGAATACTATCCATCATTGACTGACTATTTTCAAGAATCCCGTTAACTCTTTCTTCAATGCCTGCTGGAAGATCGTAGCTTATTTTTTCTGACAGATATTCATAAGTTTCATTAAGGTTTTGTGTACTGAAAATAAGCCTTGGAACATGGTTGTTAAACTCAGGCTGATGGTTTTCATCCGAGAGTGGTTCAATGTGTCTGAATTTCCATGTGTATTCTTTCGTTTCTCCCTTCTCTGCAATATTGAGATTTTCTTTTGCATTGAGTAATTTGTGATTCAATGTTACATTTTCAGGGACTTCTACTTTAATAATAAGCTCCTTCACAGGTGATGTCTGAGCAAGAACTTCATTTTCCATCAGGAAAGGGGTGAAGTCTTTATCACTTTTTACCTCATAATCAAAATTGATTGTTGAATTTTTTTCCAGTCCGGTATGCGTTACAACCATTTCCCTGAGATGACTATATGGAGGGGCTCCTGATGCCATTCCTGGTAAAACTTCATTATAAGCATTATCAGGAGAGGGCACTTTTTCCCCATCGGCCATAGTAGTTTCAGATTTATTAATAGTTACTTCTTGGTGGTCAGGGTTATAGACTATAAAGCTTTCTCCGTACATTCTATTGAATGCATAGTAACTATGGATATCCAGTTCGTGCTGGTATCTGTAATCTAGTGATCCATCCTTGTTCAGAGTGTATGTTTTAACTATTTTATTATAAACAGCGTCTGAATCACTGTAATCCTTATCTTTTTTATCACAGGATGAAAAAATGATTATCAATCCTGATATGATGGAAAGTATTATTGTTTTTTTCATTTTTAACATGTTTAGTTCTATTCAAATTTATTTTTTTAGAATAACTTTTTCGTTAGCAAGTGTTTTTTGAGATTTCACAACATTTTTGAAATTTTCCCATTCATCCGCTTCGTACCTTCTCTTTTGGAATATAATTTTTTCTTTTAGGGTAAGGGTGTTTTCATTTAATTCATACCCACCTTCAAAGGAGGCAGCGGAACCATCTATTTGGTCAGCGTCCGGGATGTATATTGCTTTTTTAATTTCCGGTAATTCTATTTTTTCATTTAATTCAACTAGCTTACTACATCCATCCTGGAATCCATATTTTCGTTTCTCCATATCTGGATTGAAATTGAGATGTGAGTTCACTCTTTTAAATAATTCCTTAGCTACAACTGGTGTGAAAATGATTTCTTCTTCAGTCACAATAGCATATTCAGGAATTGAATATTTCACTTTAATTTTCATGTTTTCTTCCTGGTATTCATAAGGTTTGCTGTAACTCATTGAATTGATTGTGATATCAGGGGATATTTCTTTTAGTTCTTGTTCTAAAGCTCTATCCCAGTTTCTTTTAAAATTTCCTGTGAACATTCCTCTTATAGCTGCATCAGATTGTCCTTCAGCTTCAATGCTTATTTCTCCTTCCAGTGTTCCATCGGGGAGTACTTTAGAACTGCCATTCATTCTGAAATAATGTTTCTCGGGAGGCGACAGAGGAGTTACTTTTAAATCAGCTCCTTCCGGTACGCCTAACAGGTATCCTTGTTGTTGTTCTCTGCTTGACCACTGCTCTCTTGTAAATGGCACCCAGGTTGGATCTAACAATTTGTATTCTCCATTTGATAATTTGACAACTGTAACACTGTGATTGAACTGATCTGCAGGAATATCTTCAATTCTTGAACCAGCCATGGTCATTGCTGCATAAGATTCAAATCCAGCTGCCCTGAGCATGGCCACAAGCATTCCTGCTTTATCTTTACATACGCCACATCTGTCACGAAAGGTCATTGATGCCTTATGGAGTGTATAGCCTTCGCCTTCTCCCATAGATAGTCCGGAATAGCGAATATTATCTGCAACCCAGTGATTTAATTTTGCAATGCTGTCAAGTTCTGTTTCTGCACCTTCCAGTATTTCGTCTGTTTTTTCTTTTATCTCGTCGGTATATTCAAAACTTCCATAATCTTTATTGACATTATAAAACCAAAGCGACTTTTCTTCCCATTTTTCCGTAGTCGTTAAAAGTAATTTGGGAGCAACGTCTGAATTTGCAAACATATGCGGTTCTTTGTCAACTGGGCCAACATTATTTTTTGTGAAAGTATATTGAGTCTTTTCTCCCAGGTTATACCTCGAAGTTTCAACATTCCCGTTATAAAATTTGTAATTTAAATTTTTAGAATTTGGTATTTTTACTTTATAGACTTGCTTCTTAACTGGTTCATCATTCCAAAATTCCACAATATCATAAAAATGCCCTTCCATAGGAGGAACATATCGTGAATCATCCGGGGGTGTATCTTCATCTTGTAACAGTGCATAGGTAAAACCTTTTCTGAACATTACAACCTCAATTGCATCACCAACCTCAAGTTGACCAATATCTATCATCTTGTGGCGTGCTCCCCAGTAAATCATTCTTGCCGGAGCCGGATAATCTTTGATTTTATCCTCTCCTAATTCCTCAACCGTCCCATCTTTTCTGTGAATTTTAACCTTTTTGATTTCTACATAAGCCGATAAGGGATCGTACCTGAATTTTAGATGGTTTAATTTTTTTGCTCCCTCAGGAGTAAGCACTTTAATGAGTTTGTGGATGTTACGGTAGCTGAGTCCACTTTCTTTCACATCCACGTCGGTGCTGTCAAATATTACAAGGTGGTCTGCATCAGGGTAGTCAGATGCATCACCCGCGTTTTTAATTACACTATGCGGAACAGCAAAAAGCTGTGCACTTATAAAAAATGTTAATAGTAGGAAATAAAGTTTTTTTGGCATTTTTTACAGGTTTTAATAGGTTTGTAGTTAGTTATAGCCTAAAAATAGATAAAAATTTTCATAAATAA
>JBKGZD010000192.1:0-4012 GCA_046545795.1 Bacteroidales bacterium
TTTCTCTCCCTCAGGCATTTGGAGACCACCATTTTACAGGCATTTCTGTTTCCAAGTTCACAGGCTTTATGAAAAGCATCACAAGCCTCATGCTTTTTGTCTTTTTTAAAATAAGACATTCCAATATTGTATTGGGCATAATGATTGTTGGGGTCAAGTTCAAGCACTCTGTTAAAATCTTCAAGTGCCTTATCAAACTCTTCCCTGTTATAGTATAGTGAACCTCTGTATGTGAAAACCTTTGGATTTCTTTCGTTCAATTCCAGCGCTTTAGTATAATCGGCCTCTGCTTTATCGTAGTCTTTTTTATGTTGAGATGCTGCTCCCCTGTAAACATAAATTTTGCTTCTCAACTTATTATCTTCACCTTCTTCCACCAGTCCCAACGCCTTCTTGAAGGCCTGTATAGCTTCATCATACCTCTCTCTTTTTATCTTAAGCTGTCCATCATAAAGATAGAAATAGGCATGTTCAGGATGATTTTCTATGGCGTCTGATATGGTCCTTTTTGCTCTTGAGAATTTTTCCCGTTCAATTCTTGTTTTAATCTTTCCTTCCAGTGCAGGAATAAAATCCTCATCTTTCTCTAAAACCTCGTCAAAACGTTTCTCTGCCTCTTTATATTCTTCTAAATCCAGTAAATCTTCACCAGTTTCAGTAATGGAGTCTAATTCAGGTGAATTCTGGCCACATAAAAACATAAATGGGAAAAAAATAAAAACAAAAGTCAGTAAAGAAATTCTTGTTAAGCTATTAGTCATTACAATCATCATTTAATCATTATTTCTGTGATAACGTACTTTCAAAAAGGGTTCTGTTGGCTATTGATTTTCCCAGTGTTAATTCATCGGCGAACTCCAAATCATCTCCAATGGATATCCCTCTTGCAATTGTTGTGATCTTCACGGGAAAATCCCTAAATCGCTTGTACAGGTAGAAATTTGTAGTATCGCCTTCCATGGTTGTACTCAATGCCAATATGATTTCTTGTACGTGTTTCGACTCAATTTTGTTTTGTAAATTTTCAAGGTTCAAATCACCCGGCCCAATACCATCCATAGGAGAGATAATGCCTCCCAGGACATGGTATATACCTTTAAATTGCTGTGTATTTTCAATAGCAATCACATCACGGCTGTTTTCGACAACGCATACAACAGAATGGTCTCTGTTCTCATCTGAGCAAACCGGGCATAGTTCATCATCAGAAATTACATTGCAAGATTTGCAGCGTTTAATCTCGTTTCTCAATCGTATAATGGTTTCTCCAAACTGTTTTACTTCCTCTTTATCTTGGTTCAGAAGGAACAGCACTAACCTGAAAGCTGTTTTTTTCCCAATACCCGGCAGTTTAGCAAACTCATCAACTGCTTCCTGTAATAATTTAGATGAAAAATACTGCGATTCCATAGCTCTTCTATTTAGTCCAAAATTAATAATATCCTTTTAATACACTACAATACTTTTCAATCTTTTATGTTGTTTCATTCATTTTAATGATGTTTACAGAAAATAAGGTTCACACAATTTCATAAGTGGTTGTCCAAAAAGAAACCAAAAAATATTTTCAGCAGCTTTTTGTCTTGGTTCAAAAACGATAAATTCCTAAAAATAAGGGCTCCATTTAGGACTTGGGGCAAAACCTGGTTTTCAGCAAATCTACAAAAACGACTTTTTAGCCTCGACATGTATAGACATCTTACGTTTTGTTTTGAATTTCATGTAATGCCGGCCTAACGGCTCTCATAGGAAAGGCAGGATGCATTTTTCTTACTATCAGGAGCTGGTCACTTCTTGCTTCTTTGTTTTCAGGATAAAAAGCCCGGCGAGAGTGATTAACCCATTAATTATTAAAAGTTCAAACCCAAATTTATATCCGTTGAACAAGAGCTCCGAGTTAAAGCTCAGGATACCACATATGATTGGTGATAAAATTGCTACAAGAGGGACCCATCTGTCTTTTACCTGGTATTTTGTAAAAAGGCCAAATGTATACATGCCAAGAAGCGGACCGTATGTGTATCCGGCCATTGTAAAGACGGCACTAATAACACTTTGGTCGTTTACTGCATTGAAAACAATAATTATGAGTGCAAGTGTTATGGATATTCCCACATGTACTTTTTTCCGCAATCGCCTTAGTGGTATTTCCTTCATGTGTTTTGTGTCTAAAATATCTACTGTAAACGAAGTAGTTAATGCTGTGAGGGCAGAGTCAGCGCTTGAGTATGCAGCTGATATAAGGCCAAAAATAAAGAAAATTCCCACTAATGGTGAAAGATAACCCTGAGTGGCTATTATTGGGTAAAGATCATCGCTTTGTTCGGGCAATGGAATACCTTCCTTGTGGGCATATATAATCAGGAGAGCTCCAAGGGACATAAAAAGTAAATTCACTGGAATCAGGCTTAAACTGAACCAATGCATATTTTTTTGAGCTTCTTTGATATTCTTGCAGCTAAGATTTTTCTGCATCATATCCTGGTCTAATCCCGTCATCACAACAGCAATAAAAGCTCCGGAAAGAAATTGCTTAATGAAATGGTATTCTCCTTTAAAATTACCAAAAAAGAAAATCTTTGAATGTTCGCTGTCTGCTATGGTTTGTACCATTCCTCCAAAGCTAAGGTTTAAGTCTTTGCTGATTATATAAACAGTTATACCTACCGCAGTAAGCATAAACAAGGTTTGCAGTGCATCTGTCCATATTATTGTGCGGATGCCTCCTTTGAAAGTATAAAGCCAGATGAGCACAATGGTAACTACAACTGTTGCTTCAAAAGGAATACCCCATTGGTTGAATAAAGAAATCTGCAAAACATTAGCTACAAGGAATAAACGGAATGCAGCTCCTATAAGCCTTGACAACAGGAAAAATGAGGCACCGGTTTTATAAGAAACTCCACCAAAGCGCTTTTCCAGGTATGTATAGATGGAAGTCAGATTAAGCCTGTAATACATTGGCATCAATATATGGGCAATGATTGCATAACCCAGCAGGTATCCAATAACAATCTGCATATATGAGAACTGGCTGTCCATAACCCAGCCGGGGACAGAAATCAGGGTCACCCCAGATAATGAAGCGCTAATCATCCCGAATGCTACTATATACCACGGGGATTTACGATTTCCCAGGAAAAAAGTAGCATTATTGGCATTTCTACCTGTGAAATAAGAGATTACAATTAAAACAGTAAAATAAGCTATGATTATCGTAATGACCGTAGAAGTTTGCATAAATTAACCCATCATTTAGATGCTTTTTGTACACTTAATAATTAGTCTGCCTGAACATATAAATTCCGACAAAGATAAAATTTATAGCAAAATAATATCCGGTATTTTCTATTTTATTAGGGAGGAATGTAGTTGAGCGGAATTTAAGCCAGTACTCTGTATCTGGCGGCATCAGGAATGCTCTAACAGACTACGAAGCAGTAAAAAAGTTGAAAACAATATCTCTTTACCGTATGTAGCTGCTATAAAACTGGAACAATGATCAGCCAATGAAAAAAGTTTTGACTTCCCATAGTTTCGAAAACTCATCATTAATTTTTACAAGAGAAAGTTGATTCATTATGCGTTTAATAGAGATATTCTCCTTTTCAAGTTTCATTTCAGCCTCAGCATATGCATCTTTGTCAAAAGTTAACTCTTCCGGACGCATTGGATCATAATGCTCTTTTGTGAAGATTCCTAATCCAACACGAGGCTTATAAGGAATATCTTTGCGCAAGAACAGTTCCAGATTCCCTGTATATAACTGGTCATGAAGGTTTATCAACTTTCCTTTTCCTTCTTTAATCTTTAAATAAAGCCAATGGTCCCAGGTTTTGCCATAGCCCGTAATATGTAACTTAAAAGGCTCCCATTTATTCAAAACCTCCTCAATATGACCGATGAGTTTTTCCTCTCCAATAGTCTCAGGAATTGGAAAAATTAATGTAATATGCTCCTTTATGAGATTCACATATGGATCATATTGCTTGCGAATATCATTAACAACCTG
>JBKGZD010000193.1:0-3976 GCA_046545795.1 Bacteroidales bacterium
AATATAATCAAAATGACATGGTCTATTTCAAACTTAAATATGATTTCTGATGGAAACAGACGAAAAAAACACTTCAATTTCTTAGGTTTAAATGTATCAAATTAGACAAAAAGTTCAAAGCCGTATGAGGTGAAGTTTATAGACCATACAAAAACGCCTGTAAATTAGGTTGAAATTCTCATTAATTCAACCTCCAATTGGATGATCATTTTCCGCAATTAACCCGGATGCTGTTCTAATATAAGACACCAATTATCGCAAATCGAAAGTTACTCCGAAAATGAAGACTTTGTATACTTTTTTGTGTCAAACTTGCCAAATTTCCCAATCTACAGGGCAATGAAAACCTTACAGCAGGATTGATGTAGATTTTTTGTGATTGGGGAAACGGCAAACATACCCCCCTACCCCAGCATAGCATGGGTTCTGGAAATTTTTTCCGGAATTTCGTCTTTCAAGAAAATGTTTTTTCTTTTTCATAAGTTTATTTTTTAATTTTTTAAGGTCTTATGGAACTTACCCTGATATATGGTGTTTGCTAAATTATTCTTTCACTACACACAAATACCTGTTTATTTTAGATCGAACTCAGATTATCAATATAATTTCTTTTAAATATACAAAAAAGAAAATATCAAACCCGTTCTTAAGAAAATTGGTTGTTCTTTTAGGGTCTAAATGAAGCCTTTATCAAGGTTTATTCCTAAAACAAATCAAAATAATTAAAACCTGACAATACCCTTGATAAAAAAAATATGTGTAGCTTTGAACTACACTATTTTTTTCTTATTTTTTGGAATTAATGAAGAATAGTCAAAACAGCTATGGAAAAAAGCATTGAAAATATCATACTAAATGGCAATGACAACGAATTGGTTGATATACAGTCTCTTAACTACAATCCTAAAAAAATCTTGTCTCACCCCAGACTCAAGGGCTATGCTATATACTCCGACAACCTAAAATCAATTCTTGATAAGCTTGACAAGATGGCAAATTCAAGAGGTGTGCCATTGCTCATAACCGGAGATACAGGTTCAGGCAAAGAGTTGATCTCGGAATATATGCATTACGAAGTAGATAAGGATACAGGAGAATATGTAGCCTTTAATTGTTCAAATATTAACAAAGAGCTGTTTGAATCAGAGCTGTTTGGATACGAAAAAGGAGCCTTTACAGGCGCTCATAGCAAAGGAAAAGAAGGATATTTCCAGCAGGCAAAAGGGGGAACATTATTTTTAGATGAAATCACAGAAATTAATCATGAAATACAGGCAAAATTGCTAAGAGTGCTGGAAACAGGGGAATATTATAAAGTAGGTGGACGAAAAAAATATAAAATTGACTCAAGGTTAATATTTGCAACCAATAAAAATCTGGAAAAACTTGTAGAAGACGGCGAATTCAGGGAAGACCTTTATTACAGGCTGAACATTGTCAATGCAGAAATTCCAAAATTATCAGAACGCCGGGAAGAAATTATTCCCCTGGTTGTATTTTTCATCAACCATTTGAACCAGCAATTCCAGAAATCAGTACAATACATTGAAAAAAAAGTACTTAAATTATTTTATTATTACACATGGCCAGGGAACATAAGAGAATTAAAAAACTTTATTACGCAATTAATGATATTTACGAATGATGAGTCAATTAATTTTGACCATCTTCAAATAAAAGACAAGTTGGATCATCATTATACCAAAAGTTTTAAACCAAAACAAGAAACTGATCTCTTGACAGAAGAAGAAATTATTGAAAAATTATTAAAGAAACCCATTAATATTGAAAATTTTACAAGAAAAGTTATACAACGGGCGCTGAATAAATTTAAAGGGAATAAAGCCAAAACAGCCAGGTATTTGGGGTTAAAAAGAGAACAACTATATAACCGATATAGAATAGATCAATTAAAAGAAGAAAGCAAAAAATAACTTTCAGCAACCCATATGTTTTAAAATCAACAGGTTGCTGAAAGAGATTAACCTATATTTAACATGGACAAGTACTGACAAAAGCTTTTGAGATATATTTAATGTTGTTCATTGCCAGTACTTATTTAACTTCCATGCAATATTTTTTTATCATTTTTTTAATAGCTCAGACTACATAGAATAATGCAAACCTGCATCCGGACCTAATGGGAGTCCAAGTAATATCCAAACCACCAGCAGAAGAACCCATCCTAATAAGAACATTAGCGAATAAGGAAGCATGGTAGAGATAACGGTCCCAATTCCTGCTTTACTATCATATTTCTGTATAAATGCAATAATCAATGCAAAGAAACTCATCATAGGAGATATGATATTCGTGAAGCTATCACCTATTCTGTATACTACTTGTGATAATTCCGGGGAGTATCCCATAAACATAAACATTGGAATAAAAATGGGGGCAAGTAAAGCCCATTTAGCAGATGCACTTCCCATAAGCATATTAATACCGCCAGAAAATATCACAAACAGAATCATAAGGGGAATAATTCCCAGGTTAGCAGCCATAAGGGCTTCAGCACCTTCAATTGCAATAATCATCCCCAGGTTGCTCCACTTAAAATAGGCAACAAACTGAGCTGCAAAAAACACCAGAACAATATATGTTGACAAGGATTTCATGCTTTCTCCCATTCCCTTCATCACATCAGCATCACTCTTGTATTGGTTGGTTGCAATACCATATACAAGTCCTGTTATACCAAACAGTAAAAAGATAAATGTGATCACACCATCCAGTAATGGTGAATTTAGTATACCACCTTCCGGTCCTCTCAATATACCATCTTTGGGCAATACACCCCATAAAATGAGGCCAATCATAATTACTCCTGCAATAAAGGCATACAACACACCCTTTTTTTCTTCCCTGGATAATCTCTCGAGCTCTCCGGCTTTCTGGTCTCCTTTATAAGTACCCAACCGGGGGACGACAATTTTCTCGGTTACCCATGTTCCTACAATAGAAATAAAAAATGTTGAAGCCACCATAAAAAAGTAATTGGCTGTAGGATTAACAGTGTAGGAAGGATCAACAATCCGGGCAGCTTCTTGTGATAACCCGGCTAATAATGGATCAATTGTACCAATTATCAGGTTGGCGCTAAAACCGCCGGAGACTCCTGCAAAAGCCGCGGCCATACCCGCAATAGGGTGTCTTCCTAATGTATGAAATATTACTCCCGCCAAAGGGACAAGTAACACGTAACCCACATTACTGGCAATATTGGAAAGAACCCCTGCCAAAACAATAATGAACGTTAAAGTCTTCCGTGGTGAAGACAATACAAGTAAACGAATCAGGGCTCCTATCATTCCACTGCTGTCAGCGATTCCAATACCTAACATTGCTACCAGCACAATTCCAAGAGGAGCAAAACTTGTAAAGTTATCTACGAGTTCTGTAATAATTCTGTGAATCCCATCAGCAGATAACAAATTATCGGGTTTGATAACTTCATTCGTAGTAGGATGCACAGCTGACCAATCCAGAACATGCCCAAGGGCTGAGAGGGCTACTGCCAGCAAAGCAAAAATAGCAAAAAGGGTAGCTGGATGAGGTAGGGCATTGCCAACTTTTTCCACTACATTCAAAAACTTCTGAAACATCGACTGGAAAGAGAGTTTTTTCACCATAGCAATTTATAGTTTAAGCTTTTATATTTAAAAGGGGGTAAATCTATAAAAAATTTTTTAGGTTGATCTTTATTTAATATATGTTGTAAAATAAGAGATATAAATTAAACCTTTTTGATTTTGCTAAAATGCTATTAATAAATATCTCTTTCAGCCAGCAACCGGTAAAGATGTTACAAAAGAAATGCAGGTATTTATTGCTGATTTTCTCAATGAACTCAAAAACATAGATGGAATAATCTTAAAACACAGGTCACCTTCCTGTGGTCTGCATAATGTAAAAACTTACATCAAAGATTCCGGCAAAGGCAGGGACAATTAGAACATAAAAGAGTGAATTTTAT
>JBKGZD010000194.1:0-3889 GCA_046545795.1 Bacteroidales bacterium
AATCATGTTTATTTTATCATGGACGTTTCATATCAATTAATAAATGTTTCAGGAACTAAATATATAGATTATTTTATAGAATACAAGTGTCCTCAATGATAATTTTAAAGTTTGAAACGAACATGTAAATAAAAATCATTTAACCCCCAAAGCTTAATGTTAATTTTTACATAAGCTTTTAATATAATTTTCGGCATATTAAATATATACAAAAATAGAAATAATTGAACTATTTTTCGTGCTAAAGTCGGGTTCAATAAAGATTTTTATCTTCCGGGCAATTGCCAACAATTTTATGAACCTCCAATATTATCTCTGAATTCTATTGTTTATGATATTTGGCAATAAAAGACGCTATATTATCCAGACCAACCACCTGTTCAACTGCTCCAATATCAATTGCTTCTTTTGGCATTCCAAACACAACACTTGATTTCTCATCCTGTGCAATAGTATGTGCCCCAGCCTCTTTCATTTCCAGCAAACCATTTGCCCCATCTTTTCCCATCCCTGTAAGAATAATACCAATTGCATTCGGTCCTGCATATCTTGCAACAGAGCGAAACAAAACATCTACAGAAGGGCGATGTCTGTTAACAAGCTCACCCTCTTTTACTTCCACATAATATCTCGCTCCACTTCTTTTTATAAGTGTATGATAATTTCCGGGAGCTATAAGGACATGACCGCGAATTACCGAATCACCGTTTTTTGCTTCTTTAACAGTTACCTTGCATATTTCATCCAGCCGTTTGGCAAACGAACGTGTAAATTGTTCTGGCATATGCTGTACTATCACTATACCAGGGCTATCCATAGGAAGCGCTTCCAGCAATTTTGAAATAGCCTCTGTACCACCAGTTGAAGCACCTATAGCAATAACTTTTTCGGTGGTTTCAACCATACTTTTCCCGGCAGTCTTCGAAATTACAGCATCAGCAGTATATTTTGGTTCGACATGAATCTCCGGGGGAGGAACCCGTCGGCGTTTCAATTTTGAAACACCAGCAGCTTTCACAGCATCACAAATACGGATTTTCGCTTCATGAATAAACTTCCTGGAATCCATCCTTGGCTTTGTAATGATATCCACCGCTCCCAATTCCAAAGCTTTTATCCCGCTTCTTGTCGCTTTTTCTGTCAAACTGGAAATAATTACAACCGGCAGTGGATGTTGGGACATTATTTTCTTTAAGAAAGTTAAACCATCCATCCTGGGCATCTCAACATCAAGGGTAATGACATCGGGCGTTTCCTTCATAATCTTTTTTGCAGCTATATAAGGATCTGCAGCTGTACCCATTACTTCCAGAACAGGGTCTTCATTGATGATCTCTGCAAGATTTTGTCTTACAACAGCAGAATCATCAACTATTAGTACGCGGATTTTATTTTTCATCCGAAACGTTTAATTATTAGTTTATCTTTTTTACATCATTTAAAAGGAGTTAACTCTTAAAATCTCCATAAAAGGGGAATTATATTGTAGCTTAAAGTTAAAAAAAAATCCTGAACGTAATTTGTTAACTTATCTTTCAACCAAAATATGTTAGTACATTTTGCAAAAGCTGTGGTAATTATAATTTCCACATCTAAAATTACAGGGAATTCGGCACTTTACATATTACTTCTTTTAATATAGCGTTGCCTCACCTCTCCTGTAGCTGTATTGAAAACTATTTTCCGTCCTTCTTTGCCACCTGTACTTGAACCTATAATTGGTATATTATGATCCTTCAATAACTGATGGGCGACTTCAATATTTCTTCTACCTATGTTAAAATAAGGTGTTGAAGAGTCAATGACCTCACCACCCCCGAAAATTTTTGCTTTAATACTTCCGTTTTTACTGCCAAAGAAATGCATTTTATCCAGGAGTCTCTCCAGGGCTATATTAGCATATTTTGGAGAAGCCAGCCCCTCTCCGTTCCACAAAGGCAGCATGTAATGTGCCATTCCTCCTGTTTTTTTATATGGATCGAACAGACATACAGCGACACAAGAACCTAATATTGTATTAATGTAGTAAGGCTCATCAGAAGCAAAAATAGCAGCCGGGTATAAAAAATGAGTTTTAGAATTTTCCATTCCTGCTTGCATTAAAATTTTTCTACCTCATCATCGTCAAAATCATTTTCCTTTCCGAAAAACAATTCGTTATCATCAAAAGCAAATCCACTAACACTAGACTTTAACTCCGGGATTGAGATAGTAAATTCAGAGCCTTCGCCTTCCTTTGTGTTTATATCTATAGAGCCATCCAGCACATCGAGTAAAGCTTTGTTAATAGACAATCCCAATCCATGTCCCCTGTGAATCGAATCAATTCCTGAATCGAGTTTTTTAAACCTGTCAAAAATTATTTTTTGGTTTTCCTTTGAAATTCCAGTGCCAAAATCTTTTATAGAAACATTTAAATTACCTTTATCTTCCCATGCTTTGATAATGATCTGGCTTCCCTTGTCGCTAAATTTTATGGCATTACTCAAGTGATTAGAAATAATCAGCTTAAGTTTTTCTGGATCTGTGATGAAATAGTAAATATTCCCCTTTTGCGGATGCAGAGTAATGTCACGTTTCACGGATAAATTTTTCTTCTCCAACTCATACCTGAAATTATCTACCACGCTATCGAGTAGCTGTTTGACATCTACATTAATTGTTTCAGGATATATTTCTCCCGCCTCAATTTTTGCCGTTACGAAAATATTCCTCAATTGGAAATCCAGGTTAAACGCCTCATAATAAATCATAGAAACCATTGACTTAACCTGTTTCCAATCAGCTTCCCCCAAAGACATAATGTTTCTGGCAAGGCCGATGATAGATGAAAAAGGATTAATAATCTCATTTGTAATGTTGCTGATGAAATGAGATTTTAAAGCCTCAGAATCTTCAAGCTTTTTATTTACTCTTTTCAACTCGTCATTTAATTGCTTTACCTCTTGCAATGACCTCTTATTTTGCTCAAAGCGTTTCTTTAGCTCATTTATCAGTTCCTGGTCGGTTAACTCTTCCTTCATATCTTTAATGTTTAAGTTACGTTCGCATAAATATTGTAGGTCGTATTTGTTTCAACGGCACATCCATTCCCATGATAGATTCCGAATGACCTATAAAAAAGTATCCTCCTGTTTTTAATTTCCGGCACAAACGCTGAATAACTTTTTCCTGGGTATCCCTGTTAAAATATATCAAAACATTTCTGCAGAATATGACATCAAAAATCTCTGAAATATCATAAGATGTATCCATAAAGTTCAGACGCCGAAAATGTGCTTTTCTCCTCAAATCCTGAACGATTTTTACTTTTCTTTTTGTTCTGTCTTTACTTCGTAAAAGATATTTCTTTTTCAGCTGAAGGGGGACAGTTTCTACTTTCTCTTCTTTATAGACTGCATTAAGAGCTTTCTGAAGAATATCCGTCGATATATCTGTTCCTAAAATACTGTAGGTCAACTCCGGATACTGTTCTTTAAATTCTTCTATGGTCATTGCTATTGTATAAACCTCCTCTCCACTCGAGCACCCGGCGCTCCATATTTTCATAGTTCTGTGTAATGGATAATTGTCCACATACTCAGGCAATACCGTTTTCTCCATAAATTCAAAGTGTACAGGTTCTCTGAAAAAATCAGTTTTATTGGTGCTTACCACATCAAGCATGTGTATAATTTCATTTTGTAAGCCGGTTTCACTAAAAACGTAGTCGATATAATCTTTGTAACTGGTCATGCCATGATGTCTCAAACGCTTTTGCAGCCGGCTCTGGAGCATTACTTTCTTCGCCTCGGGTAATTTTATACCTGCATGCTCTGTAATAAACCGGCTAAGACGACTGAACTCGCTGTCACTCAATTTAGCGCTGAAGACTTTATTTAAGTTATCT
>JBKGZD010000195.1:0-3878 GCA_046545795.1 Bacteroidales bacterium
GCAAACATGAAACATATAATTGTTACACTAACTTTAGTATTTTTTGCTATGACAGGAATAACTCAAAACCTGGAAAATAAAAGTTTCCATGATTTTACAATGAAAGACATTGATGGAAATGAAATTGAACTATCACAGTTCGCGGGGAAGAAGGTATTGGTGGTTAATACCGCATCTAAATGTGGATTTACTCCCCAATACGAAGGACTACAGGAGATATATGAGAAATATGGTTCTGAAAATTTCACAGTTATAGGCTTTCCTGCAAATAATTTTAAAAACCAGGAGCCTGGTAGTAACGAGGAAATCAAACAATTTTGCTCAAAAAATTATGGAGTGACTTTTCCTATGATGGAAAAAATATCCGTCAAAGGAGAAGATCAACACCCCCTTTATCAGTGGTTAACACAGAAAAAATATAACGGCAAAATGGATTCCAAAGTAAAATGGAATTTCCAAAAATATCTAATTGACGAAGAGGGTCAATTGGTTGATGTGTTCTTTTCAAGGACAAAGCCTAATGCTCAAAAAATCGTCAATTGGATTGAGCAGTAGTTTTAGTAATAGAATTTAGGGGTTTTAGAAAAAGTGGCTGCATCGTTTATCAACAAGATTAGATGCAGCCACTTTTTTATCCTAAATCTTCTGCAATTTCCCTGATTGTTTTCCATGCCTCCACAACATGCCTTCTCTCAACATCTGTCTGGCCAATTACCATTCTCAGTGTATAATTACCGTTAAGCTTAGTATGAGTCAAGTATATCTTTCCACTATCATTTATCTTATGCATTAGAGTTTCATTAAGAGCATTTAATTGCTCCATCTCATTTATTCTTTCCGGGTGAAACCTGAAACACACTAAGTTGAATGTTACCGGGGCAAGTATTTCAAACCGTCCGTCTTCTTCTATCCATGTTTTCAATTCATTAGCAAGATTGATATGGTGGCGTAATTTTTCGCGGATTTGTTTTAACCCATAATATCTCAGGACAAACCATAATTTCAACGCCCTGAATCGCCTTCCCAGTGGAATTGTCCAATCAGAATAATTGTTAACTACTTTATCAGTTTTTGATTTTAGATATTCTGGTACAATCTGGAAAGTTTTAATGAGAGCTTCCTTATCTTTCACATAATAGGCTGAGCAGTCAAAGTTTGTAAAAAGCCACTTATGAGGATTCATAACAAATGAGTCCACCTCTTCAATTCCCTTTATCATCCACCTGTATTCCTCCAAAAGTAAAGCATTCCCAGCATAAGCAGCATCCACATGCAGCCATAGCCCAAACTCTTTTTTTACTTCAGAGATTTCCTTCAATGGGTCAATTGATGTTGGACCGGTTGTCCCAATGGTAGCTATAATACACAAAGGATAGAGCCCTTTGTCAATATCTTGTTCAATAGCTTTATAAAGCCCGGTAACGTCCATCCTGTATTGTTTATCCACAGGAATTTTTACAATATTATCACTGCCAATTCCGGCAACTTTAACAGCTCTCTCTACGGAAGAATGTGCCTCCTCAGAACAATATACCCTTAATCGCTCATCACCCGTAAATCCATTTTTATTGATCTGGTAATTTTCAAATTTCTCCCTGGCGGTTAAAATTGACACTAGCGTAGCAGTAGAAGCCGAATCCTGGATAACACCATGAAAATGAGCTGGGAGAGCAGTAGCTTCCTGTAACCATGTCATGACTTTATCTTCCAGTTCTGTAGCTGCCGGGGAAGTTTCCCATTTCATACACTGAGCGCCAATAGCAGCAGTTATCATCTCGGCAAAAAGGGAAGGAATACTCGAATTAGCCGGGAAATAAGCAAAAAAATCAGGACTTTGCCAATGCGTTATTCCAGGCATAATAACATTATCCAAATCTTGCATTATATGATTAAATGATTCCTGCTCTTCAGGCGCCTCGGCCGGTAATTGACCGGAAATATCCCCAGGCTTAACCTGTGATTTAACCGGATAATTTTCTATTTCATCATAATAATCAGCTATCCAGTCAATCACTTCTTTAGCGTATTTTTTAAATTCTTCTGACTTTTTTGACATAACAATTTTTTAATATTGATTGTAAGATAAATTCAAATTTAAAAAATTGTTTAAGAATTTTGTAAATTTGGAACATATCCTAATAATATGCAGAGAGCATGACTTTTAAAAAAACAACCATATGAAAAAGCTATTATTCCTTTTACCAGTAATTATTTTAACTTTCTCCTGTTCAAAAAAAGAGAAAGCAGATTTAATAATTTCCAATGCAACCATTTATACCGTAGATAATGAATTCACCAAAGCTGAAGCGGCAGCAATAAAGGATGGAAAATTTATTGCTGTGGGAAGCAGTAAAGATATCCAACAACAATTTTCTTCAAAGAACGAAAAAGACCTGAAAGGTAAATTTGTTTATCCGGGCTTTATTGATGCACATTGTCATTTTTATGGTTATAGCATGAATCTCAGGAAAGTCGACTTAGTGGGAACCCAGTCTGTAGAAGAAATTATCGAACGTTTGAAAGAGTATAAAGAAGAATATGATCCTGAATGGATTCTCGGAAGAGGATGGGATCAGAATGACTGGGAAGTAAAAGAATTTCCCCATAAGAAGGAACTTGACGAGGTTTTTCCCGAAACACCTGTATATCTGACCAGGGTTGACGGACACGCGGCTTATGTAAATTCAGCAGCACTTAAAGAAGCCGGAATTTCAAAAGCAGAAAACATTGAAGGAGGTAAAATACATGAAAAAGCCGGAGAACCCACCGGTATTTTGATAGACAATGCCATGAACTTAGTTTCCAAAAATATACCTAATCCCACGAAAGAAGAGAAAATCAACGCAATCAAACAAGGAGAAGATAATTGCTTTCAGGTCGGTTTAACTATGGTAGCAGATGCAGGATTGGGTTATTCAGAGGTACAATTGCTGGATTCCCTACAAAAAGAAGACTTAATTAAAATGAATATTTACGCTATGCTAAGTCCCACACGGGAAAATATAGACATTTTTGTTAAACAGGGAGCCTATAAAACAGAAAAAATGCACATTAAATCTATTAAGCTTTTCGCTGACGGAGCTTTAGGCTCTCGAGGAGCATGTCTCCTGGAACCATATAGCGATGACCCTGATAATTATGGATTGATAGTAACTGACACAGATTCCCTGGAAGAGTTCTGCCAATTAGCCTATGAAAATAATTACCAGGTGAACACTCATGCTATTGGAGATTCTGCCAACCGGCTTATGCTAAATATCTACGGCAATATACTTGATGGAGAAAATGAAAGAAGGTGGAGAATTGAGCATGCGCAAATCATTCACCCTGAAGATTTTAAGCTATTTGGGAAACATTCGATAATTCCTGCTATCAACACTACTCATGCAACATCTGATATGCCCTGGGCAGAAGAACGTCTGGGAGAAGAACGTCTGAAAAATGGGTACGCATACAAAAAGCTGTTAAAAGAAAACGGTTGGTTACCCAATGGCAGTGACTTTCCTGTTGAACACATTAATCCATTATATGGTTTTTATGCAGGAGTAGCTAGAAAAGACCTTGAAGGATATCCAGAAGATGGATTTCAAAAAGAAAATGCACTTTCAAGGAAAGAGGCCCTGAAAGCCATGACAATATGGGCTGCAAAGTCTTGTTTCCAGGAAAATGAGAGGGGCAGCATACAAAAAGGAAAAGAAGCAGACTTTGTTGTTACAGAACATGATATAATGGAAATGGAAGAAGAAAAAATACCGGACACAAAAGTAATGGAAACCTATATTCAGGGTACAAAAGTGTATGGCCAATAACCAACAATATTAGTCAAATAAGTACTGCACATTTTCTAAGAGCACGAAAAAGCGATAAGATTCACAAAT
>JBKGZD010000196.1:0-3857 GCA_046545795.1 Bacteroidales bacterium
CAAACCAGTTTTCTAATAAATTCCCTCTCTCAAAGGTCTGTGCTGTGCTCTCATCAATTTCTTCTGCTTCATAGCCCAATACCTTCATCATTCGCATACGCCTGCATTTGCCTGTGTTAGACAGCCTAAACTGGGTCGGGTCAAAATCACTTTGCATCACTTCTTTAAACCTATCATCAAGAGCCTTCTCTGCAATAGTTGTCAATTTAATTTACCCTCCCTTAAAAAGGTACATCAAATTCTTCTTTCCTATCGTCCTTGTATTGCTCTGTTTTTTCTTTTCCCTTAATATCCACCTCCCCTTTGATTTTATCCATTATAGACTTATAAAAGTTATTTAAGTCATAATCAAACTGATCCATATTTATCTCCCCATCATTGATATATTGTTTTTGAACTCTTTATCGTCTAAAGGTTTTTTAGTGTTTTCTTTTATATAATTTACCGCCTCTGCTTTAGGTATTAATTTACGTCGTCCTATTTTTACATAACCTATCTTCCTGTCATTAATAAGTTCATATACCTTCTCTGCGCTTATTCCTAAAAAGTCTGCGGCTTCACTCACTTTGAAACAACCCTTGGGCTGTTCTTCACTTTGCCTGCTATCCAACTTTTCTTCAATATTTTTTAATGTTTCAAGCATTTCTTCTAATGATCCCATTCAATCTCCCCCTTTCATTTAACCCTAAGTAATATCCTATCTTCTAGATAATCTTTTTCTCTAAGCAAATCAAATATAAAGTCTGCCCCCTTAGGTGTTACCCTGGTTGTAGTCGGCCTGTAATCTAAATGTTCAATATTTGGCCTTCTTATTACAAAATATCCACGATCTACATACTTTTGATATGGCTCATTTCTTCGGGGTTCACTCATTAATACCCCTTCATCTCTTAATAGACTGTATAAATTGTTTCTGCCAATTACCCCAGTTATCTTTGCAACCTGTCCCATGCTCATTAAACCGTCTTCATCAAGAAACTGTTTGTATTTTTCAGCTTTTGGTTTGAGCTTTTCATTTTCTTTTTTGAGTTCCTGATTTTTCTCTCTTTCATTCTTTAACTCTTTAAGTAATTTAATTCCAAAGTCTGGGTCAGATATTATCTTATCTATGGTTTCTCCTGTAGCATATATCCCTTTTTGCCTGATTGTAGGCAACACCTCATCAAATACCCAGGTTTCAAACTGTTCAGCTTTTTTCTTAATCTTTTCATTTTGGCTCTGGTTTGCAGCTGTAACAATTAAGCGATATATATCCCCCTCTGGTATAATTTTCATTTGTTGTTTTCCGCCAGCAGTAGGGAGTCGATGATTCTTCGACCCCTTACAATTATTTCTTACAGCATCTGCAGGATATTTGTAATCTAAAGACTTTGCTATATCTCTGCCTACCGCATAAGGTTTGCCGTCAATATTAACAAATCTTATTTCCCCAAACTGCTTATTTTTAAAGATTTTTAGGCTATTCACCAAATCACCCCCTTTTGATATTTTGTATAAGTAGAATATAAATTTATTATTTAATTTTATTCCACTATTACAAAACCTTATGACAAAAAAAGTTCTTCATAAGTATATTCAGGGAAAACCTCAATCAACAAAAAACTGATTTCATCTTCCCTAAATGAAGAAACCCTGTTCTCTTTATTTTTATAACCTGTATCAGAAAGACCCATCTTTGCCGCTATATCATTTTGGGTATAACCTTTTTTGACGCGTGCTGCTTTTAAATTTCTGTTAGGCCCTTGCGGTATTTTTTCAGTTTTTAATTTCATTTTTCAAAACACCTCCGATTATATCCTAAATTAGTTTTGTTTATGTCAATTTCCTACATATAATTATAGTTTACTTAAAGTAAATTGTCAAGACATTTTTACTATTTATTTACACAATTATAGAATTTTTATTGACAAAACTCTATAAAGGTTTTATATTAGTATATACAAGCAGCAAAGGGGGTGTTGTAATTGACTTTTGGTAAAAGATTGAGGAGTTTAAGAAAAGAGCATGGTCTTGATCTCATTGATTTAGCCCAAACTTTTTATTTTCTATAAAAATATACCGCCCATAAAAAATAAAACCCCGGCATAATAGGGATTTTATCAAAGCAATTTTACCATTTTTACCCTATAAACCCGGGGGATTTAGTTCAGGGTCATGTGCCTTTCCGGCGTGTGGGTTCGAATCCCACCTTCAGCACCATTTTTATGCCGGGGCTTAAAGCCCTTTTTCTTTATTTAGGGGTATGCGGGTCAAGTGAGTTTTACCGCCTATTCACCGCCCAAACTTTCAAAAATTTATATTAATCCCGGCGTCCACGCCTGAATTTTTTGGTTCAAATGGAGTGTAGTTTACCCCACCATACAAACCCAGTTTTTTGCTGTCCATAAGTTCGTCTAATATTTCCCTTTGCTTTTCCATTAAAGTAGACATATCATCAACAACACTTTTTAATTCTTCTCTACTTTCCTTCTCGGCCTCATATAGGCTTTTATACTCCTTTTTAGACTGCTTTTCAGCTTCATAAAGGCTTTTGTATTCATGGGCTGTTTCCCTGTATTCTAAGGTTATATCCAGCAATTTATCAATCATATGCTCGGCTTCTGCCATGGTATCTGGCCGCTTAAAATTATCTGGATCTATTTCAGGTTCATCAGCCATTGTTATACCGGATAATGCAAACAAAAGGCTAAAACTAACAAATATTACAATCAATATTTTAAACATATCTTTAAATTTACTTTCAGTTTTTTTCAGGTCATCATCTAGATCTTCTGCTTCTTCATCTCTTTTTTTATCTTCTTTAGAGAGCTTTTCTGCCTTTTCTTCCCGTTCTTTGCCTTCTTTGTCTATATCCTTTGCCTCATCTTCAAGTTCTTCTTTTTCATCATCAATTTTATCAGCTTCTTTGGATTTACCATTTGTGAATATAGAGAGCAATCCTGCACCGCCGCCCAACATTCCTGCTATACGCCAGCCGGCAAAAATACCGACAATTAATATTGCAGCTATTATAATGATGTATAACTTTGCGTTTTTAATTGTTTTCACCCCTTCCTATATTTTTCAATACCATCAAAGATTGCTTGCGCAATCAAGATAAGGTATTCTTTTTTACCAAGCATACTCCTTTCAATTTCATTGGTAACAAACATAGGTTCCACGATTACAGCCGGTATTTCAAAAAATTCGCATTGTTCAAGTACTACAAAACTTTTGTTGGGTTTAACTCCCCTGTCTGGCCTGTTTAAACTATTTACCAATTCATTTTGTATAGCTTCGGCCAGCTCTAAACTTTCTTCTTGGCCTTTGTAATAAATTACTTCTGTGCCTTTAGCTGCAAGGTTATCAGCTGCATTTATATGCAAACTAACAAATATGTCTGCTCCCCATTCGTGTGCCATGCTTGGCCTATGATATAAGCCAATTAACTTATCTTTTTTGCGGGTCCTTAATACTTCATAGTCTTTATCCTGCAACTCATCAATAAGATAATCGGCAATCTCCATTACTACTTCTTTTTCCTGTATATCACCTTTTGCAGCCCCGGGGTCTTTGCCACCGTGCCCGGGGTCTATTGCAACTTTCATGTTATCATCTCCTTTTTGTTAAATAAGGCAATAAATCTCTTTCACCAGTCAAAACAGCAGCTATTACAAAAAGATAGACTATTTGCGTATCTGACACGTCCTGTGTAAAAGCCGCCACAAGTGCTAAAGTAGCAACTAGATAAGTAAAATAAGTTTCCCACTTATCAGGTATACCGTTATCATTTTTGTCTGCCAATTTTAAAACACCCCCAACTCATAGAAATATAAAAACAATACAATTAATGATATTATCCAGCCGCCCCAGTCTTT
>JBKGZD010000197.1:0-3841 GCA_046545795.1 Bacteroidales bacterium
TTTTAAAATAAAAAATAAAATCTATGTTTCTTACAGTAATTTATGAAGTGATAACCAGTAAAATAAATTTTTATAGCTATGTGCAGTAAGTTGAATTTTATGCTAATAATGGTAATTTTATTGTTCGTAATACCGTGTTATGCTCATGCCCAGGAGTCTGAGGATACGTTGAAATTAACCATGGAGGAGGCATTAAACAAAGCCTTAGAATACAATACCGATCTAAAAAATGCCAGGCTGGATGTGAAAATTGCAGATAAAAAAGTGTGGGAAACGACTGCGCAGGGGTTACCACAGATAAGCGGCAGCAGTTCGTACAATAATAACCTGAGTCTGGCGACCCAGTTATTCCCTAACTTTATTGAACCAACTATAATGCAAATTCTTATGGAACAGGGAGTTATAGACCAACAGCCCATCCCGGAACCGGAGAAAATAGAAGTTCAGTTTGGAAGTCAGCATACATTTGGAGCCAATGTTGAAGTTTCCCAGCTTGTGTTTAGCGGCCCTTATATTGTTGGTCTTCAGGCTTCAAAAGTGTATAAGAGTTTGGCAAAGGAACAGGAGGATATGACAGAATTGAATGTTAAAGCCAATATTATGAATACTTATCATTCTATTCTTCTTACCAGGGAAAACCTGGAAATACTCCGGGAAAATCTGGAAAATTTGCGTAAAACGCTGAAAGATACAAAAGTGATGCATGAAAATGGTTTTGCTGAAGAAACTGATGTTGACCAGATTCAAATAAATGTGACTTCTCTTGAAAATAATCTGAAGTCAACAGAACGACAAATGGAAAGCCTGAGAAATTTACTGAAAGTACAGATGGGAATTGATTTGAATATCCCTGTGGAATTAACTCAATCCCTTGATTATATTATTGCGGAAGAAAACCTTGAACCTAAATATGGTAATGAATTTAATCCCAGGGAAAATGTTAATTACCAATTAACTCAAACAGAAGTTGAACTTTCAGAGTTGGATCTCAAGCGGGAAAAATCAAATTATCTCCCTTCTATATCGGCTTTTTATAGTTATTCTCAAGACGCCATGCGCGATGAATTTAATGTTTTTGACTTTGATGAACCATGGTACGAATCCAGTGTGCTTGGTTTTCAGCTTAATATTCCAATATTCAGCAGTTTTGAAAGAAGCTCTAAAGTCCAGCAAGCTGAGCTTAATCTTGAAAAATCAAAAAATAAGCTGGAGAACACTCGCAAAACAATGAAGAATGAGTTTATCCAGGCGCGGAATAATTATCTCACTGCATTGGATAACTATGAGAGCAATGAAAAGAATAAAGAACTGGCCAAAAAGGTTTATAACCAGACTACAAAGAAATACAAAGAAGGAATGGCCACCAGTATGGAACTAACACAGGCCAATGATAAATACCTCGAGATGGAGTCTGCATATATTAATTCACTGGTTGAATTATTAGAAGCTAAAGTAGAACTTGAAAAGATTTTAAACGAACTATAAAATTTCAGACGATGAAGAAATTATTGATTGTTTTAGGAATAATTGCTTTGATTTCATGTGAACAGAAATCAGAAAGAGAAAAAATGCAAGATCAGCTGGCTGAAAAAAAGAAAGAGATGAGTGACCTTCGGAATGAAATAACCCGTCTCACACAGCAATTAGAAGATTTGCCCGGCGAGGAAGAAGGAGTTTATAAACTTCCTGTTTATACAAAAAAAATGAAGCAGGAGGAATTTAGCCATTATATACAAACCGGCGGTAAAGTGGAAGCTGTTCAGGAGGCGGTTATTAGTCCTGAAATGAACGGGCAGATAACGGACATTTATGTTGAGGAAGGTGAAAGAGTTAGAAAAGGTCAACAGCTTTATAGCCTGAACACAAAGGTGATTCGGAGTAATATAGAAGAAGTGAAAACAAACCTTGAGCTTGCACAAAAAACTTATGAGAAACAAAAGCGTCTTTGGGAAGAAGAGGTAGGGTCAGAGATGGAATACTTACAGGCTAAAAACCAGAAAGAGAACCTGGAAGACCGGCTGGCGACACTGAGGGAAGAACTTGAAAAAGCGCTTGTAAAAGCTCCTTTTAATGGTGTCGTGGAAAGTATCAACCAAAAGGAGGGTGAATTGGCTACTCCCGGAATGGGTGTTATGCATTTGGTAAATACAAAAAATCTAAAAGTAAAGACCGATATATCAGAACAGTACATGACTAACATTGATGAAGGAGACACTATTGTAGTAGCTTTCCCTGCATATTCCGATGTGAAAAAAGAAATACCAATTAAAAGAAAAGGACAAACTATAGACAACGAAAGCCGGACATTTGTGGTTGAATCAAGAATCGATAATACAGATGAGTTGATTAAGCCAAACCAAATTTGTGTTGTGAAAATCAGAGATTATACCAATGATTCTGCTCTTGTGGTACCTGCAGAAATCGTAAAACAGGATATGAAAGGCGATTATGTGTACATAGCTGAAAAACAACAAGGAAAAACCATAGCTAAAAAAGTATATGTGGAATCCGGCTTGTCTCATAACAATCAAACGATAATTTTAAAAGGACTGAAGTCAGGGGATGAGCTTATTACAGCAGGATATTCAGAAGTTTCAGATGGGGCTGAAATCACAGTAAAAGATAATAAAGAGCATGTTGAGTAATACCGGGGAAATTTTTAAAAATTCGACAGACAATGGCTAAAGAAGATAAATCAATACAAGATAAAGTTATAAGAGAATTTAAGCTCACTACATTAGCTTTAAATAACAGGACAACAATTCTCCTATTGGCATTGGCAATACTAGGTTTCGGATTGTACTCCTACAGGAATCTTCCGAAAGAGCTCACGCCGGAAGTAGTGATCCCAACCATAATGATACAAACTTCCTATCCGGGCAATCCACCTGTGGATATAGAAAACCTTATTACAAGGCCTATTGAGAAAGAAGTCGAAAGCGTAAAAGGAATTAAAGAAATTAATTCTACTTCCTCACAAGGGTTTTCATTGATTCTTGTAGAATTTAATACCGATGTGAATATAGATAAAGCGCTGCAGGATGTTAAGGATGCAGTTGATAAGTCTAAACGAGAATTACCCAATGATTTGCAGAGTGATCCTAATGTTGAAGATATAGATTTCTCTGAATTTCCTATAATTAACATTAACCTCTCAGGGGAATATAGCATAGATGCTTTAAATAATTACGCTGAATATTTTGAAGAAGAAATTGATGAAATAACTCAAATCTCCAAAGTAGAAATCAAAGGGGTTAATGACAGAGAGATTAAAATCCATGTTGACCCTCATAAAATGGATGCAGTGGGCCTGGATTTTGTTGATATTGAAAATGCAATAAGAGCTGAGAATGTTTCAATGCCTGCCGGAGAATTACGATTTGACAGGACAAATCGCTCTGTAAGAACAGTGGGTGAATTTGAAGATGTAGAGGAAATAAAGAATATTGTTGTCAAAAATGAAAACGATAAACTGGTATATTTAAAGAATATAGCTGAGGTAAAGATGGATTATGAATATCCTGAAAGCTTTGCCCGTCTGGATAAAAACCCCGTAGTATCTTTGCAGGTTATCAAAAAAAGCGGGGAAAATTTACTGGCTGCTACCGACCAGATATTTGACATCTTAGATGAAGCAGTAGACGATCATAGGGTACCGGATGATCTGAAGATTTCGATTACAAACGACCAGAGTGATATGATTCGCATGCAATTAAACAACCTGGAAAATTCTATCATTCTAGGGATTGTCTTCGTTATCCTGGTTTTATATTACTTTCTGGGAACCAAAAACGCACTTTTCGTCGGAACAGCTATTCCTATGTCGATGTTTTTGTCTTTT
>JBKGZD010000198.1:0-3834 GCA_046545795.1 Bacteroidales bacterium
GACTTAAAACAGCATAAACACAGGTTGATTTTGGTGATTTGTAATCTTTTTTTATACATACTGTTTACTCAATTAACTTGATTAGGCGCATTCATAAGAAAGAAAAGCTTTAACTGTTAGGAGTTTAAAAAGCTTGCCGATAATTTGAAGCACCAGAATCCTCACTGAAACCTGGAACATGAAACCTGAAACTTGAAACATTTTCCTTCTTCATCTAAAATCCAAAATTAAACCCGAACCTCAATGTCCATGTTTCCCCGTGGAACATTTCATGTGAATATCTTGACAGATAGTAATTTGCGGGGTTGTTATCCACGCTATAACCTTGTATATTTCTGTAGGTATACCCGGTAAAGACGGTTGAGTTCGCCGTGAATTCGTAGTTTGCTTTAAAAGAAATGGTGGTGTTCTCCCAGGTTTTCTCTTCCATGTATGGGTGTTCATCCAATGGTATATCAGTTTTTTCATAGGGATATTCATTTCCGTGCGCTGCGTAAAGATAAGCGGCAGTAAAACGGAACCGGGAAAATGGTCTGACCGATAACTCAGCATAATGATCGTAGCTGTTGTCCCGGAGATAATGCCCCAGGTTGTATTCGTTTGTAGCATAGGTGAGAACCGGAATCCTGTGTTTAAAAGTCAGTGGGAGTGTTTTGGTGGTCTCGTAGGTTAATGTGACGTTGTCAACAGGCCAGTTTGTTAGTCTTATGCCCCCTTTCCAGCTGTTGAAATTATGGCGGGAGGGATCTGTAATCCGGGTGAATGAAAATTCGTCTATATAAAGCGCTCCATAAAGGTGTAGGTGTTTCACCGGGCGCAGACTTAAATTTGCAAACATCTGTGAATTCTGGTTTTCAATATTGGCGCTTATGGTATGGTCAATGGATTTGAAGAACATGAATGGTATCAGGAAAGCGGGTTGCACCTCAAGGTCGCCGTAAACAATTGAGTTCCCGAAGGAGAAACTGATTTCTGGTATTGGTTTTATGGTAAACATATTGGCTGCCATGTATTTTGGCTTTTGTACCGGCCTTTCAAATCCGGATTCGGGGGTATAGGATCGCAGACTGTCTATCACTTCGGAAACGAGCCAGCCGTGGAAATAGTTGAATTCAAACCACTCGGCCGGGTTCAGGTGCAGTTTTAACATGGCAAAACTTGGATGTCTTCCATTGTTAATATTGCTTCCGTTGTAGTTGTCTCCCCATTCCAGATGGTCTTTGACCAGTGCAACACGTCCCCATTGCCAGTTATAAGTTATGCCTCCGCGCATTTCGCTGTAATCGCCACCGCCCAGGTCATTCCCTTTGTAAACTCCTCCTTCCCTTTGAGTGAAATAGCCTGGCCGGGCCAGAACATGTGTCATATGATTGTCCCGGAGGCTGGCATAAAAACCGAAGTTTTCCCCAATCTGCCCGTAAATCCTTCCGCCGCCCCAGGTTCTGCTAAAGGCGTCTTTTTCATTGGAAAGATATTCAATGCCCCAGATAGGACGTATGCCAAATGTAAAAAGAGAGTCTTTATAGGTTAACCCCAGCGGATGCAAGCTGGTGGCAAAATGTTTGCTGTTCTTGATTAAATCAAGTCTTGAATTGTTATGATAAGGGTTGGTGGCTGATTTTTCTGCGAGAAGGTAGTCTTTTAGATAAAATTCCAGCTCCCTTCGCTGGCGTTTGTTAAGCTGTTCATGTTTTTCACTGACTTCCTGTAATTTGTTTAGGATGAAAGTGCGGGTGTATGGTTTAATGGTGGTGTTCAGTTTAATAATCTGTTCATTGGCCATTTCGTCGAGAAAGGAGTAAATGCCATGATTGGAGATGTGCTCGTAGGTGTGTTGACTCTGGCCTGTTGTAAAGCAAAAGAGTGTGATAATTGTGATAAGGATGAATCTTAGGCGCATAGCAGCTTACTTTTATCAAAAACTTATGGATAAAGATACAAATTAGTTAAGAATTTCACGCTGCGTCCGCCACGTTGTTTCTTTTCGTTTTCTTCCACCCCGCTGCCCTTTAATTTCCGGCAGCTGCCGGAAGGCATGCCCACCTTTACCTCTGAGGTTGCTGCTCTATATTTAGGGTTCCACCTGCTGCTTTACAGAAAGAATCTCACCCATGAGACAAGCACCATGCTTCAGAGGCTGTGTGAAAATAGAACAAATAAAAAATTTTAATTATTCAAATAATGCTTTAAAAAAAGTTTAAAAATATTTAAAGTTTTACTTGTATTATTGTTTATAATTTACTATATTTCAATTGTATATGTTTCACGTGCAACTTAAAAATATCTAAAAATGCATTATAAAAAACCCGAGAGCAGAAATCAAATTATGCTCTTCTCACAATTAGATTTATGGATTGATAAAGACAATCCTGTTCGGTTAATTGATAGTATAATTGATAAGATTATAGCAGATAATCCTGAACTTTTTGTTTGGAAAGGACAAAGTAATAAAGGCTGTACCAGTTATTCTCCAGCCACGATGAATAAGCTAATCCTTTACTGTTATTTTAATTGGATCCCAGGAAGTCGCCGAATGGAAAAAGAAACCTACCGCAATATGGAAGTTATTTGGCTACTGGGTAATTTACACCCGGATCACTGGACAATATGCCAATACAGAAGAGAAAACAAAACACAAATAAAACAAATAGCCATTGAGTTCAGAAGATTTTTAAAATCCTTAGGCTATATTGAAGGGAAGAAAGTGGCTATCGATGGCAGTAAAATGAAGGCCTACGCATCACCGGATATGTTTAGTGAAGAAAAAATCGCAAAACGTTTAGAAAATATTGAAGAAGAAATAGAAAAGTATCTGGAAAACATTGATGAAATAAATAATCTGGAAAGTCAATTGGAAGAGGAGCGGGCAGAAAAAGAAGCACTTTCTAAGAAGGTTGAAAAATTAAAAAAGAAGAAAGACAAGCTTAAGTAAATCAATAAAGAGCTAAAAGGCAGCAGGAAAAAATTTATCGCACCTAATGACCCTGATGCATCGTTAATGTTAGGCAGAGATGGTAAAAAAGCCTATTACAATATCCAATTTGGGACTGATGCAAAACACAAAATGATTGTAATGGCTGAAACTACTGATGATACGAATGATCTGGGACTAATAAAGAGAAATCATGAAACCATTAAAGAACAGATGGAAATTGAAGCAGAAGAACTTGAAGCGGATAAAGGTTACGGAAATATTGGTCTAATTAAAGAAATAGAAGATAATTTAAAAACGAAATGCTATATACCTTTACAACAGCAAAAATCACAAATTAAAGATAAAAAAAATAATATAGAGTTTATATATGATAAAGAAAAAGACGAATACCTTTGTCCTACAGGTAAGAAACTAAAACGACATTCTGAGAAGAAACACAGGAAACAAATTTATATTGTTTACAAATGCAATGATTGTAACAGCTGCAAAATACGGGATAAATGTACTCAAGCGAAAAAGGGAAGAAGAGTTCATAGAAACATACATCAGGAATGGATTGATCAATACAAGTCTAATTTAGAAACCAAAACAGCGAAGGAAAAAGTTAGAGAAAGGAAAGCTTTAGTAGAACATCCCTTTGGTACTTTGAAATTAATGATGGGTAAACATTGTTTCTTGTTAACCAGCAAACCGAAGGTACAAACAGAGTTAAACATTTATACTACAGCCTATAATTTGAAACGGCTAATCAATATAGAGAGCATGGAAAGAATTATGAAACAAATACTTTCCTATAAATGGAAAATTGCTTAAGGATAATTTGAGCAATTCTATGATCAAAAAGAAAAAACCAAATATTTTTGAAATTTTAATTTTCACACAGTCTCTTCAGCATGGTG
>JBKGZD010000199.1:0-3771 GCA_046545795.1 Bacteroidales bacterium
GTTTCATCAACTTTTCCTTTGAAAATCATATCATTCATATCAGCTATGCTTGCAATTGTTGTGCCGTCGTTAAAATTATTGGCTTCTATAACTGAATTTCCTTTTTCTACGGGTATGTCAAGTATAGTTCCATTTACAGTGGCACGTACCAGCGTATTTGAGCTTTCGCCTGATTGTTCAATGGCGCCTTCCTTTATAAGCTGAAGATTGTCTTTGGCTGCTTTCAGTTCTTCTTTTGCATTTTCCAGTGCTACCTTGTACTTTTGAAATTCGGCTTCAGGAATTACGCCTTTATCATATATTTTTTTATTACGCTCGTATTCAGTTTTGGCATCTTCATGGTTAATTTCTGCTTTTCTCAGCCTGTTTTGTGCATTGTTAAGATTAACCATATCAGGGATTATTTTAATTTTTGCAATAAGATCCCCTTCTTTTACTTCATCTCCCGGTTCAGCATATATTTCATGTATAATGCCGGATACCTGTGGTTTGATTTCAATTTCCCTGCGGGGAATAACCTCTCCGGTTGCTACTGCTTTTTTTACAATATCAGTGAAAACCGGTGTTTTAGTGTCATAAATTACTGGTTTTTCCTTTGATTGATTATGCAAATATAATAAGGTTCCTCCGAATAAAGATACAATAATTACGATTAAAATAATTCTTAGAACTTTTTTCATTTTCATTTTTTTTAACTGTTTCTAATTGCTTCAATTGGTTTTATTTTGACAGCCCTTTTGGCTGGCAGCAGCCCTGCCAGGATTCCGAAAAAGACCAGAATCCCCAGCGCTGCTAGTGCTATATTAAAATTAATTTGCGGATCTGCGAACATTTCTGTATTGGCGCCTGAAGTTTCCAGCGCATAGCCCAGGATCCCCATTACCACAACCCCGCAGACCAATCCCAGATACCCTGCAATTACAGTAAGTGCAGCCGATTCACTGAGAATCTGATTAATAATATTCCACGGGGTAGCTCCAATGGCTCTTTGTATACCAATCTCTACTGTACGTTCCCTGACAACTACGAGCATAATGTTGCTGACACCTATAATCCCCGCTAGTAATGTTCCTGTACCTACTATCCATATCAATATTCCTATTCCGGTGAATAAACCTACCATTTTTTTGTATTCTTTTTCAATATTAATATGACCAATAGCTTGTTCATCCTCCGGATCTATCGTATGCGTTTTTTTCATTAGCCGGATTGTCTCTTCTTCTACATCTTTTGCTTCATAACCTTCTCGTGCCGTAATAGCCATAAAACCAATGTTATCACCGTAATTGTATGCCTGCTGAAAAGTAGTAAACGGAATTGTTACAGAACGCTCTTTATCTCCTCCAAAACTAATATTGGGATTTAAAGGTTTGAATACTCCGATAACCTGGAAATATACACCTTGTATCCTTATATATTCCCCAATGGTTTCTTCATTTTTTTCGAATAGCTCTTCATAAACTCTTTCTCCTATAACAACTACCTTCCTTTTTTCTTCGATGTCATTCTGGTTTATAAATCTGCCTTTTACCATAATTGAAGGATCTATTTTATCAAATTCAGGATAATCTCCGTTAATGTTATACGACCCGGATTTTAATCCTCTTACTACATTGTCATTACCGTTACTGTTATAACTTCCCATTTGCAGTTTTGGAGCTATATATTCTATCCCTTTTACATTTTGTTTTAGTGATACTATATCCTGGTTTTTGAAATTTATCCTTCTTCCTTTAGGGTAACCCTGGTAAGATTTTGTAGTTTGCTGACCCCACATCAGAAAACTATTTGTGGCAAAATCACCTATACCCTGTGTAATGCCATTGATAAGCCCATTTCCGGAACCAAGCATTATAACCAGCATGAATATACCCCAGAAAACTCCGAAAGCTGTGAGGAAAGTTCTGAGTTTATTCTTTTTGAGGACACTATAAATCTGTTGCCACCTGTCTATATCAAACATATTCGTTGTGTTGTTACTCGTCTCTTAAAGCTACTATTGGTTTTATTTTTGCTGCCTTTCTTGCAGGTACCAGCCCAGCTATCATACCTGCGATAATAAGTAAAATTGTAGCGCTGATTGCTATATTTATGTTTACCTGCGGATTCATGAAAAAATCATTCGCTGTTATGGTATTTGCTATTAAATTTAAAATACCAACTCCTGCGGTTAATCCGAAATAACCTGCAAAAGTGGTTATAAATACTGACTCCATCAGGATTAGGCCTATAATAGAGCCTGGTGTTGCACCGATAGCTTTTCTTATTCCAATCTCGTGTGTCCTTTCCTTGACCAATATAATCATTATGTTGCTGACCCCTACAATTCCAGCTATTATTGTCCCAATACCTATAATCCATATAAATAAATCAATGGCTGCAAAAACATCTTTGAATTGTTGGTATCTTTCTACATTATTGCTAATATACAGAGCTCCGCTGTCTTCATTACTGAAATGATGTTTTTCTGCAAGTTTGCCCCTGAGCGCATTTACCATTTGTTTACTTTCTTCACTGCTAACCAAATCTGTTGTAAAAATTAATGCCTGAACTTTATTATCTCGTGTAAAGATTTTCTGCGCAGTGGTAATGGGTAAATACAATCCTCTCAATTCCCTGTCACCCCCTTCATCATCAAAGACTCCAACTACCTTAAAAGCAATGTTGTTTATTTTGATGTGTTTTCCGATAGGATCTTCTCCTTTGAACAGGGCTTCTTCTACTTTTAATCCTATGCAGGTTACCTTTCTGGTATTTTTGATGTCTGTTTCATTTATGAATCGGCCTTTTACTGGTATGCTTTTTTCTATTTCCCTGTAGCCAGGATGTACTGTTCTGATATCAAAATCACCGTATTCATTTTTATAGGATATTTTATTATTTCCGTAAATATTGTATCTGGCTGATGTGTTCTGAAGGTTAGAAAGGTTGTTTTTCATCCATTCATAGTCTTCCATGTCAAGTTGAATGAGCCTGCCTTTATTTAATCCTTGATGCTTTTCTGCGGTACGTCCTCTGTATATAAATATACTGTTTGTTGCATCATCCCTGAATTGATATTCAATGCCATTTTGAAGTCCTCTTCCTGAGCCAAGTAGAATCACCAGCATAAAAATTCCCCATGCTACACTGAACCCGGTTAGAAAAGTTCTGAGCTTATTTTGCCGGATGGTATTTAATATTTCTTCCCAACGGTCTCGGTCAAACATAAGTTTTTTGTTGAATTTTAGAATTGTGATTCTCTATTATTCCATCTTTGAGACGGATTATCCGCTTTGTCATTTCTGCAATATCTTTTTCGTGGGTAACTATAATTATTGTTATCCCCGTGTCATTAATATCTTTCAACACTTTCATAACTTCATATGATGTTTGCGTATCTAATGCTCCCGTGGGCTCATCAGCCAGAATAACTTTTGGTTTGTTAATCAGTGCTCTTGCTATGGCTACCCTTTGTTTCTGGCCTCCTGAGAGCTCATTTGGCATATGATCTGCCCAGTCTCTAATTCCCATCATTTCAAGGTATTCCATGGCGATTTTATTCCTCTTTTTCCTGCTTACCTTTTGATAATAGAGGGGTAACGCCACATTTTCCATGGCATTTTTAAACGATATAAGGTTAAATGACTGGAATACAAAACCAAGCATAGAATTCCTGTATTGGGCAGCTTTTTTTTCGGACAGTTCTCTTATCGGGTAACCGTCTAATTTGTATTCGCCAAGGTCGTATCCGTCTAATATTCCAATAACATTCAAAAGGGTGGATTTCCC
>JBKGZD010000200.1:0-3762 GCA_046545795.1 Bacteroidales bacterium
AAAACCCGTGGTGATTTTTGCTCCAGCAGCATAAAATCTGCGAGTGCAATTGCTGTTACAGCTTCAACTATTACGGGTATTCGCAGTGCTATACAGAAGTCATGCCTTCCTTTTACTTCCAGGTTTTCTATTTGCTCAGTTTGCAGGTTGAGAGTTTTTTGTTTTTGTGGAGTACTCGCTGTAGGTTTTACAGCTACACGGAAATAGATATCATTTCCATTGGTGATTCCTCCATTAATTCCGCCTGCGTTATTTGTTTTTGTCTGGCCATTTGATTTGATGATAGGGTCATTATGTTCGCTTCCTTTCATTTTTGCAGCCCTGAAACCAGAGCCAAATTCTATACCTTTGATTGCAGGAATAGCATAGACCAAATGACTGATAACCGATTCTATGGAGTTGAAAAATGGTTCTCCAATTCCCACGGGAATGTTTCTTGCCCTGCATTCAACTATTCCTCCAATAGTATCGTTATCCTGGATGGCTTTTTCAATTGCTTTGTTGATATTTTCCATTCCTCCGGCCTCTGTTAGTTTAGCATTTATAAAAACCGGGAAAATGATTTTCTTTGCAATAACACCGGCAGCAACCAGCCCCAGGGTTACTCTGCCAGAGAAATGACCTCCACCACGGGGGTCATTAAAACCTTGAAATTTTTTATAGGCTGTAAAATCAGCATGGCCGGGTCTTGGCATTCTCTGAAATTCATTATAATCATCAGAGCGTTTATTTTGATTTTGGAAAAGGATGGTTATTGGCGAACCTGTTGTATAGTTTTTATAAATTCCGCTGATAATTTGAGGCCTGTCTTGTTCCTTTCTGGGTGTTGTACCAATTTTGCCGCTTTTTCGTCTCTTAAGGTCAGTGTTAAATTCACTTTCGTCTATCTTTATACCAGCCGGACACCCATCAATAGTAATGCCAATATGGGAATTGTGTGACTCGCCAAAAATAGATATCTTAAATATTTCTCCAAATGTATTCATAAGCAGGTATTGTGTATATTGTTTGACAATTCAAAGTTATAAAAAAGCAGCACCAATTGACAGATGCTGCTTTAATATTTCCTTATAAATTGTTTGTTTTTTTATTTTGATTCAACAGGCTCTTTTTTATTGGTTTTCAGATACTTTTCCTCCCATAAATCTTCTGTTAGGTCTTCAAGTTTGTTGTCATATTCAACAAGTTTTTTATAATAGTTGTCATCTTTTAATGCTTCTTCCGCTTCTTTGCTTTCTCCTTTTGCATCCTCCGTCAGGATATTTTTCCTGAAGTTTGCGTAGTGGTCTCTTATTGAACATGGCATGAGCCAGTTTTCAGGATTATGAGGATGACCTTCTCCGTAATCATGTATCCATTGTCGTCCTTTCTTCATAAAGTCTGAGAACAGTGCATCTACCAGTGACTTTCCATTTTTATAAAGGTCGTAGATATTATCCACGTAATATGGAACAAATACACATGGTGTTATATTGCCGTTCCAGTCTATGTAGAAATATCCGTTTTTGCGGCCATATGCAATACATCCATTTACGAGAACCCCACTGTTCCAGAAATCTGCTACACAATATTTTTTCTCAGTAATCAGGTGTTCCCATTTTTTATATAATTCAACACGCTTTTCGGGAGAAACCATCAAATCAAATGCCTGGTTACTTCTTCCTATAGGCATTAATTGGAATTGCCACATATAGGTAGCTCCCAGTTCACTAAAATAATAATCATAGAATTTATCTTCCAGTAGAAGATCCGCATTTTTACTTGTTGCAGTTACTGAAATCCCAAAAGGAACTCCCGCATTTCTAAGATTCTCAAAGGCACTCAATATTTTTTTATGAATTCCTTTACCCCTTCTTTGGTCTGTCTCCTCTTCATAGCCTTCCACAGAGATTGCCGGGGTTACATTACCTGTTTTACCCAGTCGGTCAGCTATTTCTTTATTAATTAATGTTCCGTTTGTGTATACAAGGAAAAATATATCATCATATTTTTCAAAGATATCCAGTAAAGTTTTTCCTTCACTTTTGTACATAAATGGTTCGCCGCCACTTATTGTTATGAAACGGCTGTGAAACTTATTTCTCACCTCGTCCACAATTTTATCAACAATATGATAGGGTAAAGTAGGCAGTGTTTTTGCATTTGATGATGCATAGCAACCCGTGCAATTTAAATTACATGTTTGTGTTGGAGACAGAACGATGAAATTTGGCGGATAAATGCCGTGTTCTTCTTTAAATTCTTCAAGCTTTTCACTGTATTTTTGCCTGTTCAGAAATGAATTCTCAACCAGAACATTTACCAGATTTTTAAAAACATTCTTAGAAAAATAGCCTTTTTCAACATTTCTGACGGCTGATTTCAACATGGAGTCCATAAAATGATATTTTTTCTCCTGGACTTCCTTTAGATTTTTATCATTATTAGTGACTATAGAATCATACATATATTTATCCAGCTTGTTAATAAGGTAATTTCTTGAAACCTTATTGTTAACAAGCTCTCTTAGGACATTAGTAAATATAAAATTTTTCATAACTTACACCCCCTTATGTTTTATTAATCAAAATTAAATGTTTTTTACATTATTGTCAAGAATAATTATGTTAAACAAATTTCTTGGTTTTGGTTTTTTTACGGATTAATATTGAAAATATTATGTTAAACAGAAAATTTAGAATGATTTTAAATAGGATAAAGAGTTTCATTATAGGGTGTTTTGTTTCAAGAAAGGTCTTATAACCTTGTATGTTTAGAAATTTTGATAAAAAACCTGAGTTGTGTTATGGTAGTTGGAATAGTTTTACTTGTAATAGGAATAATAATCGGTCTTTTTACAGCCAGTAAAAAAATAACCCGTTTGGTTGGGAAGTTAACTGATCTGACAATATTTGTTTTGCTGTTTTTTTTGGGGCTTTCTGTTGGGACAAACGAAAAGATTATTTCTAATTTTGAAAACATCGGACTGCAGTCATTTTTTATAACTATAGCAGCAACTGCCGGGAGTATTGGCATATCTGTTTTGGTCTATCAATTGTTTTTTAAAAAGAAAGAAAAATAAACTTATGAAAGGTACACTGGTTATTTTGCTTTTTTTTACAGCCGGATTGCTTTCAGGCATTGTTGATCTTTTCCCTGCCTACATTTCCGGAGACAGGATGACTACCTATGTGCTTTATGCCTTACTGTTTTTCGTAGGAATAGGAGTGGGGGCCAATAAAGAGGCTTTATATATTTTAAAGACAGCCAACTGGAGAATAATTTTAATCCCTTTATCGGTGATAGTGGGAACTTTTTTAGGTACTACCATTTATACACTATTTGATCCCAGCTTAACCCTGCGGGAATGTTGGGCTGTTGGAGCAGGATATGGTTATTATAGTCTTTCCAGCATTATTATTAAAGAAATGGCAGGAGAAACACTTGGTGTGATTGCATTGCTTTCAAATATTATCAGGGAAATTATTACACTTGTTTTCACTCCTGTACTGAAAAGATATTTTGGATTTCTTGCCCCGATATCCGCTGGTGGTGCAACAACAATGGATACAACATTACCGGTTATTACAAAGTATATCGGAATTGAATACGTGGCATTTTCAGTTTTCAGTGGATTGGTTCTTACCCTCATAGTGCCATTTATTGTCCCGCTTCTATTATCATAAGAACACAGATTTTTTGGCATATTTACCAGGTTTAACAAAATTTTGTGAATACCCTAACTGACCCTGTGAAATACTCTGCTCCCGCAGAATTTCACAG
>JBKGZD010000201.1:0-3714 GCA_046545795.1 Bacteroidales bacterium
AAGAGCTACCTGTGAAAAACTAACAGAACCTGATCCGCCATATTTCCAGTTTTGGATTGTATCTTTAACAGGTTCCTGGGTGTAGCCAGACATTGCAATTGTCAGACCAACAATAAAAAAAATTAATTTTTGCATATTCTTTTTTTTCTAACAAATATTATAAAACAGAAACAATCATAAAAATTCACATCAGGCTCCATTCTTATTAATCCTTTTTCTAAGGAAATCCCATGTAGGAGTGATAAGAAAAGACTCCTCAAAAAAGTCGATCATTTGAACGAATCGTTTGAAGGGTGTTGCAAAAGAAAATTCATCAGGCATTACACAAGGCCTTGCAGAAGGGTCAAACATTCCAATAACACTTCGTGGTTTTTCTTTATCTTTTTCAAGGTAAGGATAAAGGATAATTGCGCCACAACCAGAACTAAAAGGACTTATTACTCCTGCATTTCCAACAAAATCAAAATTTGCAAGCATAAATAAACCGGCAAGCACGTCGGCTTTGTTGAAGAAAATAACAACTTCCGGTTCATCCTCTTCTGTAAGCTGATCCCAACGCTTAAAAACCATTACTTTACCTTCTTTATGTATCTCTGGATGGTTTTCCATCATTAGATTCACTATCTCAGGGTCTTTCTTGTATCTTTCTCCTTCAATTCCCGGCTTCCCACAAGACAGAAAATATTCAAAACCCGGTTTTAACGTATCCGTAAAACCCGAATACTTCTGCCCTCCTCCGCATCCAATATTTGACTTCGTAAAACCTAAAGATTCTCCGTTACGAACCTTTTTCAAATCACATATCATGCAGCTGTGACCTCCGGGCTTGTTTGCCTCTTGTACACCATTAAGCTTATCACTATAATAAAAAGCAATGGGCAGCTCTGCATTGTTAAAATATTTTTTCCACAATTCTATAAACCGATCACGTATTTTTATATCCATTTCAAGTGCAATTTTTATTTATAACAAATTTAATAAATTATATGCATTTTAGCACTTTGTTTTGCAATGGACAATTCATTATATTCATATGGTTATTTTTAATTTTTTAAGGTCATATGGAACTTACCATGACAAAATAAACATTTCCTTTTGTGATAATCATGTTTATCTTATCATGGACGTTTCATAAGTTTATTTTTTAATTCTTTAACAAAAAAATTTTAATCCAAAAAATCAATAAATATGAGAACAATTATTTTGCTTATTTTGCTAAACATCTGTGCTGTTTTTACATATGCACAGGAAAAAGTTACCCTTGACAAATGGCTTAAAACTGACCCTGTAACTGTAAATTCACCCCTTTTCGCTGAAAAAGAAGATGTGGACGGGAATAAATATGAGATGTCAGATCTTTTAGCTGACCTGTCTATCAACCCGGACATTACAGCTAAAAAGGGAGAAAGTTTCAACGTACTGGGAAACAGCAACCAATGGAAAGAATTCAGCCTGCCCGGAGATAGTGTACTGTTGTCGTCCACTGAAAAAAACAGTTTTGTGCTGTTAAGCAACTATCTCACAGTCAATCAGTGGGCAGAAATAGAATTTTCTGTCTCATCAAATGCACTGCTTGAAGTTTATATTGATGGAGAAAAAAAGCATACCAAAACTGTCGAAGACAATAAAACAGAAAAATTCAATGTAAACTTACATACAGGTAAACATAAAATAATTATCAAATTATTAGCAACTGAAGGGCCGGTCAAATTTTTTTCAGAAGCTTCATATAAGGAAGAAAAATACAACAATCTCACCCTCAAAAATAGCCTTTCGCCGCAAAGAAGCATTAATATCCATGATATTTTGGATGGGAAAAGCATCCAGTCAGCAAAATTATCTCCTTCCGGCAAATATCTTTTAACATCTTATTCAGACATTCAAAAAGGTACAGGAAGTTCAGTCACCTCTACTGTTCTGAGAGATTTAGAACAAAACAAAGACATGATTGTGTTCAGAAACAAAGACATGAAAAGGGTTCAATGGCTTCCGGAAAGTGATATCATCTCATATACAACTGAAACAGACGATAAAACCACACTATACACCTTTGATGTTAAAACAGGTGAAGAGCAAGAGATTATTAAAGGGATAGAAAACATATCTTCTTACCAATGGTCTCCTGATGAATCATATCTAATGTATTCAGAAACAAAAAAAGCAGATGACCCCGGTGATCTAAAGCGCATTTTTGGAAATGAAGACAGAATTCCAGGATTCCGGGACCGTTCATACCTGCATCTTGTGGATGTAAAAAGCGGCCATAGTAAACGGATAACAGCAGGCAATTTAAGTACGTACATTCACGACTTTCATCCGGAGGGAAACAAAGTGGTTTTTTCTACCTCTTACCCGGATTATGAAGAGCCTCCTTTCTCTAAACAAAATCTTTACGAAATGGAAGTAAATTCCTTTACAATTGACACAATCTGGAAAGACAAGCAGTATTCCGGACGAGTTCAGTATTCCCCGGATGGCAAACAATTACTTGTAGAAGGAGGACCCATGCTTTTCGGAGATGTGGGTGTGAATGTGAGCAAAGACAAAACTCCGAACAATTATGATGGTCAGCTTTACCTGTACGAATTAAATACAGGCAAGGTAAAATCCATAACAAAAGATTTTAAACCAGCAGTAGGTTCTTCAAAATGGTTAGATAACAACAATATATATGCAATAGTTAATGAGCGTGATTACATCAACTTGTATAAATATACACCAGGAAAAGATAAGTTTGAGAAAATTCAAACCGAAGTTGAGGTGATCAATGATGTCGATTATGCCAATAATAAACCAGTTGCAGTATACAGGGGAACCAGCATTACAACCCCGGAAAAGATGTATATGTTAGATTTGACCAACATGGAAAGTGAAATGTTGGACAATCCAAAAGAAGAGACATTCAAAAACATAACCTTAGGGGAAACAAAAGAGTGGAATTTCAAGAACAAAAATGATACAACCATATACGGACGTGTTTATTATCCTCCGGAATACGATGAAAACAAAAAATACCCGGTAATTGTATATTATTACGGTGGTACTTCACCCGTAGAAAGGTCATTTGGCGGCCGTTACCCAAAAAATACATGGACAGCAAACGGCTATATCGTATATGTTCTACAACCCAGTGGTGCGACTGGATTCGGACAGGAATTTTCATCGCTCCACGTAAATGGATGGGGTAAAGAACAAGTAGATGATATCATTGAAGGAACGAAAAAATTCCTTGATGCACATCCTTCAGCCGACAAGGAAAATGTTGGTGCCATAGGAGCCTCCTACGGTGGATATACAACAATGCTGTTGCAAACCAAAACCGACATTTTCAAAACAGCCGTTTCCCATGCTGGAATAAGCTCTATCACAAGTTACTGGGGTGAAGGATACTGGGGATATACGTATAATGCTGTAGCTGCACATAACATTTACCCCTGGGACAGCAAAGACCTTTATGTAAACAGAAGTCCACTCTATAATGCAGATAAATTCAACAATTCAATCTTACTCCTGCATGGAACAGATGACACTAATGTACCAGTAGGAGAAAGCAAACAGTATTATGCAGCATTGAAAATATTAGGAAAGGATGCAGAGATGATATTGGTTGATGATGAAAATCACTGGATTGAAGATTATGACAGGAGACTAAAATGGCATCATACTATTTTGAGCTGGTTTAATAAAAAACTCAAAGGAGAGCCACAGCAATGG
>JBKGZD010000202.1:0-3700 GCA_046545795.1 Bacteroidales bacterium
ATGGACGTTTCATACTTTTTAATTGTTTTATTTATGATGTTTAAATAATATCGGTAGCGCATCCATGTGCTTTGCATGGCTACTCCTTTGTTATGGTCAAGGTAAATCATCTCAACGGGGATTTCCATTATTCTTAAATCATTCATATAAGCCTCTATCCATAATTGCAAAGGTATAGCGTAACCGGGTTCTGTCAAATTTAAATTTCTCAGTGCCTGTACACGATATAACTTAAAGCCACAGAATGCATCTGTTAGATTGTAATTGGTCAGTTCATTTATCTTTTTTGTAATGCGGTAATTTACTTTCTTCCTGTCACCCGGTGCATCCGGGTGATTATTCTGTGAAATCCAGTAATATCGGCTTCCGGATAAAATGTCATATTGATTTTTTTCATTTGCCTGGATGAATTTATCAATTTCGTCCGGATTGTGTTGATTATCACCATCGATAGTGATAGCATATTCATAGCCGTTTTCAATCGCATAGTTGAAACCTTCAATTAATGTTGAGCCATATCCGGTGTTCTTATTATGCCTGATACTTAATATATTTTCCAGGTTCTTAACGATTATTGGTGTCTGGTCTTCTGACCCGTCATCAACAACTAATATGTCTGCAAAACTGCTATATTTGTGAAGTGCAGAGATAATATCTTCCAGCGTATTTTCTTCATTGTAGGCCGGAATAATAATTAAATATTTTTTTTCTTTTCCGCAAGCGCAATACATTTATCACTAACCAATTAAGAGATTTTAAAATATTAAACAAATATAACAGAATTCCCGGAGTAAAATATATTATTCTCTTTTGTTCGTGTATTTATTTGTTATGCTAACAGACAAGGGAAACAGATAAATTGTTCAGGTAAACTTGAGTTTTTAGGAATATCTGTTAAAAGGCATTTTTGAATTCATAAAGGTTGTTTAAATTTGCACTATTTTATAAACAAATTTATTTGACATGTATTGGATTAATCTTATCATTCCTGGTGTTATACTTTTACCCAATCTTATTTATTTTTGGATTTCTCCCAGCGGGACCTCTAACGAATGGGATAAAGACAGGAGTTATTTTTTGACAATCCTGGAATGGGTAGGACGGATAGGAGTTGTTATAACCCCTGTTTTTACTTCATTACAGAAGGATAGCGTGGGGGAGGATATGGCTATTATCGTAATGATTTTATTTCTGCTCATCTATTATGTAAGTTGGTTCCGTTTTTTTGCTTTTGAGATGGACCAATATTATCTTTATGCTCCATTGGCAGGCATCCCAATACCATTGGCAGTCAGTCCGGTTATATATTTCCTTTTTGCGTCTTATCCCCTTCATTCTTGGCCCTTGTTTGTTGCAACAATAATATTTGGAACTGCACATATATCAAATTCCCTATTCACCTACCGGCAAATCCAACGTATTTGGTCAGATTATAATCAACAAGAAAGTGAGGAATAAAAACATACATATGGGAAAACAAAAAATAGTTAACCAGCAACCCCCTGTTTATGAAATTGAAATGAAAGTAAGAGATTATGAATTGGATCTCCAGGGGATAGTCAATAATGCCAACTATCAGCATTATCTGGAACATGCAAGGCATGAATTTTTAACTTCAAAAGATATTAGTTTTGCCCAGCTACATGAAGAAGGGAAAGACTTATTAATTTCACGTGTTGAAATAGACTATAAATCACCCCTGAAAAGTCAGGAAAAATTTAAAGTTACTATCCGCATGAGAAAAGAAGGTCATTTAAGGTTGATATTTAACCAGCAGATTTTACGTATCCCTGACAAACATCTTATTGTTGATGCCAAAGTTACGGGTGTGGCTTTAAATAAGGGAAAGCCGGTAAAGCCTGAAAGTATCCTCGATTTAGAAAGGCTTGGAATCGAAGAATAAAAATAACATTTATTTAACTGATTTATGAATTTTTTTCCTATCTTAATATCATTATTTCTAACCCAATTAACATTAAGTTATGATCAAAGATTATGAAATTAAGTTAGGTCAGGGATTTGACAAGATTAAACTCGGCATGACCAAACAAGAAGTGAACCAGATTCTCGGGGATCCGGATGAGACTGAAGAATTTGACTATGCTGACGGAGATCATTCAATATCCTATTTTTACAATGACATAGGATGTGAAATTACTTTTGAATCAGAGCATGATTATCTCCTTAGTTATCTTGCCGTTCATTCAAAAAAATTTCATATTAAAAACAAAATCAGAATAGGTATGTCTGTAAAGGAGACGTTGAATGCTGCTGAAAGCCTAAATTTAAGTAAAGCAGTTAAACAGGACCTGAGCGAAGAAGATTTGCCAGAGCAAGAACTGTATTCCTTTGATGCTGAAAATATTAACCTTTGGTTTGTGGATAATATTCTGGATGAAATTGAAATTGGACCTTACTGGAAAGACGAAGATACTCCTATATGGCCTTGATTACATAGTACAGTTTAGTACATGAATTTCTGAATTACTTATCCACTCAAGAAAATGTCATATAAAAAATAATTATTAAGCTTTATGGAATCAATGATTCTTTTTTACATGAAGTTCCATATTACCTATTAAAAATTTAAAAATAAACTTATGAAATTTTTCCGGGTATTTTTAAGAATTTTGATTGTAATCCTTGTAATTTTGTTTGTATATAGTGGCTTTCTGATTATACAAACCTCTCATGCCTGGAAAAACACTTATAACGAAGTTAAAAAGAAACCTACCGTCAATGAGCTACCTCAAAAAGATGATAATATCATTTCAATTCTTTTGATGGGACTTGATACTACAGGGTTATCTTCTGACAAATTCCGTGGTCGTTCAGATGCCAACCTTCTTTTATCACTTAATACGGTGACGGATCAAATAACATTTGTATCTGTTCCCCGCGATATAAGGTTCGAAATTTTTCCGGAGAAAAAGGATAAATTGGGACATGCTTTTATGTATGGGCCAGAAATTAGCATCAGGGTAGTCGAAGATCTTCTTTTTTTCCCTATAGATTATTATGTGGCTGTTAAAGAGAATGTTGTGGAGGAAATTATCGATGTAATGGGAGGGCTGAATATTGATGTAGAAGAAGAATATGCAGCTGATTCAGATGATATGGATGAAGGGATGCAGCGCCTTAATGGTGAAGATGTAATGCATTATATCCGGTTCAGGAAGGACAGTAAAAATGAAGGCGATTTTGGAAGAATAAGAAGACAGCAGCAGTTACTTGACGCGATGTTGCATCAAATTTTAACGCCGACTACCTTTTTCAATATCCATAAATTTTTTGACATAGCTGAAAATAATGTTCAGCATAATATACCTATTCAAATAATTCGCAAACATGGCTTGCGATTAACTTCATTGTCAAGCGATGATATTAACAAACTCAGCATTGAGGGAAATAACATTGAAATCGACAGCCTTTGGTATGTAATTCCAGACAGGCGCAGCCTGATTCAGGTAAGAAAGGAATTACGTCTTGAACTTGAGAAAGCTAAATAGGCAAATTCAGAAGTAGAGGTAAATTTTAAAATATACTTCTACTTCTGAATTTGCCTTGATAATTTTTGCCGTTATAATTCATCGCACATACTCTTAACGTACTGATAATTAAAATTTTGGTTGCTCATAAAAACGCCTAAACAGGCATTTACGATTAAGACCAATGGGTAGTATCGTCCCTGCTTAAAATG
>JBKGZD010000203.1:0-3657 GCA_046545795.1 Bacteroidales bacterium
ACTGAGCGCCTTCCCAATGGAGATCCTTATGTCATTCATTCTTTAGAAGTAGCCCGGATTATTTCCCAGGAAATAGGTTTATCTGCTAAATCTATGCTTGCAGGAATGCTTTATGATCTTGTAAGAAGAGAAAAAATTACAAACAAAGAGATTGAAAAGCAGTTTGGAAAAAAGGTAGCTCAAATCATTAAAGGGCTGATTAAAATATTAGAGGTTAAAACCGGGGATAACTATTATGAGCCGGAAAATTTCAGAAAATTGCTATTAACACTATCTGATGATGTTAGGGTAATCTTAATTCGCCTTGCTATTCTTGTTGATGAAATGCGCAGAATGAATTATATGCCTAAAGAATACCAGGTTAAAACTTCTTTGCAGACACAAAATCTTTATGCTCCATTGGCCCACAGACTTGGATTATACACACTGAAATCCGAGCTGGAAGATTTGAGTATGAAATACACAGAAAATGAGATCTACCGGGAAATTATAAAAAAGCTTAAAGATACCACAGCAAGACGGAACAGGTTTATCAAAAAATTTACTGACCCTATAAAAAAAGAGCTCAAAGCCCAGGGATTTAAATTTGAAATTAAAGGCAGAACAAAAGCTGTACATTCTATATGGCGTAAAATGAAAAAGCAAAATGTACCCTTCGACCAGGTATATGATATTTTTGCCATCAGGATCATTCTGGATTCAGACAGGAAACATGAGAAATCTGATTGCTGGAGGGTATATTCAATTGTAACCGATTTTTACAAACCAAACCCGGAAAGGCTTAGAGACTGGATTTCTATTCCTAAATCTAATGGATATGAGTCATTGCATACAACCGTTATTGGTCCTGAAGGAAAATGGGTTGAAGTACAGATACGTTCACGACGTATGGATGAAATAGCCGAAAAAGGTTATGCTGCTCATTGGAAATACAAAGGAATTAAAGGTGATCAGGCTTTTGATAACTGGATGTCAAAAATAAGGGACTTACTTGAAATTAGCGATTCCGGGTCCCCTGAGATAATAGACAATTTTAAGATAGATTTTAATGCCAAGGAAATATTCGTATTCACACCCAAGGGAGAACTGAAAAAATTACCCGAAGGTTCGACTGTACTGGATTTTGCTTTTGATATACATTCGGAAGTAGGAGAGAGATGTGTGGGAGGTATTGTTAACAATATGAATGTACCCATCAAAGAGAAACTGAAAAACGGGGATAGAATCGAGATTATTACATCCAAGAATCAAAAGCCTAAAATTGACTGGCTTAATGCGGTTGTCACCTCTAAAGCAAAAGCAAAAATCCGGCAGGCCTTAAAAGAGGAACAAAGAAAAGAAGCGGAAACCGGGAAGGAGTTACTGAAAAGGAGACTAAAAAACTGGAAAATACAGTATAACCAGGATTTGGTAAATAAATTGCTTAAGTATTATAAATATAAGGAAGCAACTGATTTTTTCTATGCATTAGCAGTAGAAAAAATTGATATTACAGAAATTAAAGATGTTCTGACACGGCAAGAAGAACCAGAGAAAAACGGGAAAATAACACAAAAGGAAACAACTCAGCCAACTCCTTCTGGTGAAGAAATAACTGATTACATTGTTGTAGATGGAGATTTGAAAAATGTAGACTATAAACTGGCAAAATGTTGTAACCCCATTTATGGGGATGATATAATTGGCTTTATTTCTGTGAATGAGGGAATAAAAATTCACCGGGTAAATTGCCACAATGCTCAGCGTCTTATTTCAAAATATGATTACCGGATTATTAAAGCAGAATGGGGCAAAAGTAAGAGACAAAGGTCATTTCAGACACGAATTAAGGTATCGGGAATTGATGAAATTGGTATTATTAATCGCATTTCGGATATTATATCAAACAACATGAAAGTGAGCATGCGTTCTATCTCTTTTGATACTAAAGATGGTATTTTTGATGGATTTATCAATTTATATGTAGAAGACACAAAACATCTTGAAGCTTTAATCCGAAAATTAAAAAAAGAAAAAGCCATAATAAAAGTAACGAGAATGGATATGAAAGAATAATCTACTTACGTTATTAATGAGCAGTGAAACAATTATTTTGTTAAATTTGTTACATAAAAAAATATAAGCCATGAAGAGATTGATAATCGTTTTGTCATTATTTATAGTACCTTTGATTGGTTCCGCGCAGATTTATCAGCAATTACCGGACTTTTATCAGCCAATAGATTCAGCTACTATTGCTCAAAATAAGCAGGCAGATGATAAAACGGATTTTGGTGTGACTCTTGGCACAGGTTTTTCTTCAATGTCCGGGAATTCTCTCATGCGATCTTATGTAGCGCCTCACTTTAAATATCGTTTTAGTGAAGATTTACAGGTTTCTTTTACTGGTGTATTTGCAAATTCCAATAATGAGCTTTTCAGTAGTACTCCTGCTCCAGGCGGGCAGAACAGCGGTATAGATTCTTATGGGTTCTCAGGGTCTACATTATATAAGGCCAATGAAAATTTAACAATAAGAGCAAGAGCTTCATATATGGAAAATTCAATGCAACCCTTTAACCTTTATCCACAGAATCAAGAAATCAAAACAGATTACAAATCCCTGTCTTTTGGAATGGATTATAAGATTGGTGAAAATTCACGCATAGGAGTACAGTTTAATTTTTCTGATGGATACAACCCATATTATAGTCCGTACCAAAACCAGTTATATCAACCACAAAATCCCTTTCATTCAGCAAACCCTCTTATCTGGTAACTGTTTTTTATAAAGAGTATTCTAAGTATGATAAAACAAAAGATATTTTTGTTAAGTATTCCTTTAATTTTTTATTTTCTCCCAATATTCAGTCAGAATGGTTCTCATATGGCATTTGAGGATGGCGAAATTGTTGAATATAAAGCATATTACAACTGGAATTTCGTTTGGTTATACGCAGGCGATGTTACCTTTACCGTGGATGAGACAACTTATGAAGGTCTTCCTGTTTACCATCTTGAAGCACAGGGGAATACTATAAAATCGTATGAGTGGCTTTATAAAGTTGATGATTACTTCCAATCCTATGTTGATAAGAACAATTTTCAACCTGTATATTATGAGAGAAACACCAATGAAGGGAAATATAGCGTTCACAATCGTTATGAATTTAATCATGATGAAAATTATATATTCTCCCGTACGGAAAACAGTAAAAAACCATATGAAGAGGATCTGATAAGTTATTCACAACCCTTGTTTGATGTGTTGTCGGCAATATATTATTCAAGGAATATTCCTTATGACACTTTAAATAAAGATGAAAAAATTCCCCTGCCAATGATCGTGGATAATGAATTGTACGATTTATACCTTCGGTATAGAGGGAAAGAGAAGATTGACGTGAGAGATATAGGTGAATTCAATTGTATAAAATTTACGGCCAAATTGGTTGAAGGTACAATTTTCAAAGGAGGTGAACATTTAACAGTATGGGTGACGGATGATAAAAATCGCATTCCTGTTATTGTAGAAGCCAAAATATTGGTTGGTTCTGTGAAAGCAATATTCAGATCAGCAGATAATCTAAAATATCCTTCCCCGCTTTCTTCTTATTAACATCATGATATACAGGGAGTCGCCCAGGTGAGGGCTTTTTCTATAGTTTTTATACATTG
>JBKGZD010000204.1:0-3652 GCA_046545795.1 Bacteroidales bacterium
TTAAGAAGAAGGATTATTCAGGAAACGACTGATTTTTGAAAATAAATTTTCCATCTCAACAGGTTTTGCCAGGTAATCGTTGCATCCGGCATCCAGACATTTTTTACGGTCATCTGACATTGCATAGGCAGTTTGAGCAATAATCGGTATGGTTTTATTATGAGTCCGAATTTTTTGTGTTAGTTCTAACCCGCTTGTACCTCCCAGTCTGATATCCATTAAAATAAGGTCGATTTTTTCATTTAAATAAAACTCCCACCCTTTTTCGGCTGTATCGGCGTGTAACATGCGTACATTAGTTGGTTCCAGTAAATTCTCAAAATATAAAAAACTTGTATAATCATCTTCTACCACTAAAATAGTCTTATCTTTCCAATCATAATTGCCATTATGGATAGGCTCTTCTTTCATTTTCTCTTTCCCGGAAAATTTTAAAGGAATTGTAAAATAGAATGTACTTCCTTTCCCGGGTTCTGATTCCAGCGACATTTCCCCTCCAAATATTCGAACCAATTCTTTTGAAATTGTCAGTCCCAGTCCAGTACCTCCATGCTCTCTTGTTGCAGAGGAATCAACCTGCCGGAATTTGTCAAAAATCATTTCATGGTATTCTTCCGGGATGCCAATACCGGTATCACTCACAAAGAAACGAATATACTCGCCTTCTATATAGCATCCTAGTTCAATCGTTCCTTTCAGAGTAAATTTCAATGCATTTTCCACCAGGTTCGAAAGAACTTGCTTAAGCTTTATTCTATCGGCGATAATCTTTTTATTTTTCAAGTCCTGATCAATGCTAATTACAAAATCCAGATTTTCTTTTCCATGATTTTTCTTATTTTCTTCAAATAAAATCCTGCATTCCTCCATGAATTTTTCCAGCTCAATTTCATCTTGCTGTATTTCATATTGTCCGGCTTGTATTTTAGAAAAATCAACGATATCATTAATAATCCTTAGTAAATGTTCTGCGCTTTGATAAATAATATCAGTATAATGTTCCCATGCATCATCCTCGGGGCCTTCTTGCTTTAATAATCTTGCAAAACCCATTATACCATTCATTGGGGTTCTTATTTCATGGGACATATTTGCCAGAAATTCAGATTTCAGTCTGTCCGATTCTTCAGCTTTATTCTTTGCCTCCCGCAATTCACCTTCCTTCTCTTTGAGGGGCCTTATATCATTTAAAACAACCACAACTCCTTTGAATTTGCTGTTTTTTTTCAAATTACTGCTACTAATATATACCGGTATTTGGAGTCCTTGTTTAGAGGTTATTTCAGCTTCATAATGATTACTGAAATCTGTTGCAGATTCCTTAATAATGCTGTTAATTTTCTCATCATTTTCTTCATTAACCAGAATACTCCAGTGCTTCCCATCCAATTCGTTTCGCGAATATCCTGTAAGAATCTCAATTGCAGGATTAACAAAAATTATTTTCCCTTCTTTATCTTCTACAAGAATCCCCTGGTTCATTGTATTAATGATTGTTTCGTTGAATTCCTTAAGGTATTGAATTTCTTTTTCAGCTTCAATTGATCGTTCTCTCTCCTGTTTTAATTTAAGGGCATTTTCAACAGCAGGGGATAAACGTACCATTCTTTCTTTTAATACATAATCCCAGGCTCCTGCTTTAATAGTATCGACAGCCGTCTCTTCATCAAGATTGCCAGTAACAACTATAAAAGGCAAATTTGGGGCATTCTCCCTAATATAATTCAGTGCAGATTGGGCATCAAACTGAGACAAAGTATAATCAGACAAAATGATATCCAGGTCATGATTTTCTATTGTTTTTTTAAATTCAGTTTCATTATCAACAATAAAATATTGTTCCACTTCTATCTTTGACCTTTTCAATTCAATTTTCATCAATTCCACATCGGCGGGATTATCTTCCAATATCAATATATTAAGGGGCCTGACCATACATTTATTATTTTATTCTAGTCTTTATAGGGTTGCTTATTAAGGTCTAACCAGTAATGTCCAACATGATTCATAGCACTTCTAAAACTTTCGAAATCTACTGGTTTTATTATATAACTATTCACTCCTAACTTATAACTTTCAATCATATCTTTATCTTCATGAGAAGAAGTAAGCATGACAACAGGCAAAAAAGAGGTTTGTTCATTTTCCCGGATTTTTTTCAAAACCTCAAGACCATCAATACGAGGTAATTTTAAATCGAGCAGAATAAAATCCGGTAAATAAGCAGGATACCTGTTTTTATAATTTCCTGAACAAAATAAAAAATCCAATGCTTCTTCCCCGTCTTTTACATGTTTCAGCGAAAGTGAGTTCTCCTGTTTTTTAAAAGCTCTTAGTGCAAGTTCTGCATCATTTTCATTATCCTCGACCAAGAGAATATTTACATCATAATATGTCATAGTTTGGCCTCTTTTTAGGGAAAATAACAACTAAATTACTCATTCTTTTGTTCATTTTCAAAACCAGGTAAGTAAAAATAAAATGTTGCTCCCTTATTTTGTTTAGCTTCAGCCCAGATGGTACCTCCATGCTTTTCAATGACCCGTTTCACTAAACTCAGTCCGATACCTGATCCTTGATACTCCTCATCGGAATGCAGCCTTTGAAATGTTGCAAAAACTTTATCGGCAAATTCCATACTAAAACCAATACCATTATCTTTTACGTAAAAAACAGTCTTATTGTTCATATCCTGAAAAGATCCCACCTCTATTTCAGGTTGTGCTTTTTGAGCAGAAAATTTTACAGCATTGGACAAAAGGTTAGAAAATACAATTTTCAACATTGACCTGTCAGCCTGAACAGGCAGTAAATTCATAAATTTAAACTCAATCTTCTTCAGAACCTCTTTGGGCAATTCTCTACAGACTTCTTCCACTAACTTCTTTGTATCCACATTATGGGTTCTCAGCGCTTTTCTTCCCAGCCTGGAAAAAGCAAGTAAATCAGAAATAAGCTGGTTCATTTTTGAGGCATTTGAACGAATGATATTTAAATATCGTTTTGCTTCGTCATCCAGTTTTTCAAAATAATCTTCTTCCAAAACCTTTGAGAACCCTTCTATTGCTCTTAGCGGAGCTTTCAGGTCATGGGAAACACTATAGGAAAATGATTCAAGCTCCTTATTCGCCTTTTCCAACTCTTTTGTCCTTCTTGCTACTTTATCTTCCAATTCCTTATTCCAGTTATCCTGTTTAATTTCAGCTTCCTTTCGGTCGGTAATATCCATGATAAAACCTTCCAGGAGTTCAACTCCATTTTTCCCGTGATTTATGGTCTTTCCTCTCTCCCACACCCACCTAATGTGATTATCAGCATTTAATATTCGGTATTCTATTTCAAAATGAGAGTTATCTTTAATTGACTGCTGAATCTTAGTCCAGACATTACCTTTATCTTCCGGGTGTACAATATCACCATATGCAAGATCCCGATTGTTAATAAATGCGTCCGGTGGATAACCGGTCACCCTCATACATCCTTCACTAACATATAGCATATTCCAGTTTTCTATATTGCGACATCTGTAAACCATTCCCGGAAGATTAGCAAGTAATGTTTCTAACATACGATGCTTCTCTTCCAACTCGCTTTGGGCATGTTTTAATGGGGTTATATTGGTAAGAGAAGCAACTCGTTCTTTCGTTTCAGA
>JBKGZD010000205.1:0-3640 GCA_046545795.1 Bacteroidales bacterium
GATCAAGAAGATCAAGAAGATCAGCAGGAGCAGCAACAACAATCCCCTGAAAATCAACAGCAAAATGAAGATGATGAGAAAGAGCAGGAGGAAAATCAACAGCAACAGCAATCACAAGAGCCCGAAATATCGCGTGAAGATGCTGAGCGATTATTACAGGCCCTGGAAAATGACGAGAAACTGTTACAGGAAAAATTAAAGAAGAAAATAGAGAAGGAAGGAAAAAAAGCAAAATCAACTAAAGAATGGTAATATAATGAATAAAAGGGTATCGTGTGTTGTGTCAATCAAGGATGACAAATACATTATTAGTGTTCAGAATAGTTTCTGTTTAGTTCTTTATTCTTTAAGCGGACATTTTATATCTGCTTGATGATAGGATTGAATAATAATATGGGAGGTTGTTAATTCGATTTAATACTTCCCGTGAAGTTTTATATGAGACCATAAATAGAATAGAGAAATGAAAAATATTATATTCTTAATTATAGGATTTTTTTTCTTGAATTCCTGGGTTTACGCAGACGAAGATATAGAATTCTCCGCCGAGGCTTCCAGTGTAGTGAGGGTTGGAGAGCGATTCAGGTTAACTTTTACTGTTAATGCCGATGTTGATGATTTTACTCCCCCTGAATTTTCCGGATTTAATGTTTTAGCAGGCCCAAGCACTTCAACCTCTACCAATGTAAGTATTGTTAATGGTAAAATGGAAAGAAGTTATCAATTGCAATATACTTACGTTTTACGAGCTGATGAGACCGGAGAATTTACAATACCTCCGGCAAAAGTTGAGGTTGATGGAGAAGAATATACATCCAATGAAGTTGAAATTGAAGTTATTGAAGGGGAGGAGGATAAGTCGGAAGAAGACAAATCAGATTCCAGCACGGATCAGCAGCAAAAGCAAAGTGGAAAGGTAGATGATGACGATCTTTTTGTGAAAATTATTCTTGATAAAAACAATGTCTATAAGGAGGAGCCTGTTGTAGCTACAGTTAAACTCTATTCTAAACTTAATATTTCTAACCTCCACAATGTGAAATTTCCTGATTTTAAGGGGTTTTATAAAGAAGAAATTGAGACTCCTCCTTTACGACAACTTAAAAAAGAAAATGTGGATGGTGAGATATATGGTACAGGGGTTTTGAAAAAATATATTCTGTTTCCAAAGAAAACAGGAAAAATAAAAATTGATCCTTTTCAGGTAGATTGTATTGTGCAACAAAGAGTTAATAAACAGTCAAGGAGTTTTTTTGATGATTTTTTTGGGGACCATCGCACAATTAAAAAATCTATTGAAAGTAAGCCGATGACAATCAATGTAAAATCACTCCCAGGTGATAAACCCGTACATTTTACAGGCGGTGTAGGAAATTTCAATATGGAAGCTTCTCTGGATAAAGATCAGACACATACAGATGAGGCCGTAACGCTTAAGGTAAAAATTTCAGGGACTGGAAATTTAAAGGTAACTGATATACCCACAATTAATTTTCCCCCTGACCTTGAGGTTTACGACCCTAAAGTGAGTTCCGATATTAAAGCTACTGAAGATGGAGTCTCCGGTGTTAAAGAATACGAATATCCCGTTGTTCCAAGGCATGAAGGGGAGTATCAAATTCCTTCCGTAAGATTTGCTTACTTTGATCTTAAAGAAGAAAGGTACAAGACTTTAAGTACTAAGCCCTTAGAGTTGAATGTTGTTAGCAGAGAAGACAGCGGCTCAGCATCCGGTCGTATATCAGACTTTAGCCAGGAGGATTTGAAAGTTATAGGCAAGGATATACGGTATCTTAAGACCAGAAATATAGATTTAAAGGACAAAGATGATTTCTTGTTTGGAAGTGTGCTGTTTTATGCAGTATTTGCAGGTGGAATATTTTTATTTATTATTGTATTCCTGCTACAGCATAGAAGAGCAAAAGAAAATGCTAATATTGCTCTTGCCAAATCCAGAAAGGCTAACAGATATGCCAGAGAGCGATTAAAAACAGTTTTTAAACACCTGAACAACAATAATAAAGATAAATTCTATGAAGAAATATTAAAGACCTTATGGGGCTACCTTAGTGATAAACTTAGTATACCGGCATCTGAGTTATACCGTGACAATGCCAGGAAAAAACTGCAACAACTGAATGTTGATACTCATCTGATAGATAAATTTCTTGGGCTGATAGATGATTGTGAATTTGCAAGATATGCTCCGGCAAACAATGAATCCAGGATGGAGGAGCTTTACCAGCAAGCTATTGAAGTTATTTCTCAATTACAACAAAAATTAAGACAGAAAAAGGTTTAATAGTCTGAACTATTGTAAATAAAAAAAAGCTGCATTTTATACTATGGTGATTATGCAACCATTTATTCAATTGAAAATAAGAAATATGAAAAAAGTATTCGTTTTTATTTTTCTATTCGTGTTTAATGCCTTGCCGCTATTAAGCCAGGAATATGGAACAATGCTTGATTCGGCAAAGCATTATTATGGTAAAGGGAACTATGAAAGAAGTATCGAAATATACGAACAAATCCTTGAGCAAGGCAAAGAGTCAGCTGAAATTTACTATAATCTTGGCAATGCTTATTATAGTATATACCAGGTAGCCCCGGCTATCCTGAATTATGAAAGGGCTGAACTTCGAGCTCCTAATGATGAGGATATTCAGTATAATCTTAATCTTGCCCGTGAACAAGTTACTGATAAGATCGAGAAAATTCCGCCGTTTTTTCTTGTAAGGTGGTACAACAATTTTGTTGATTCACTCTCTTCGGATGGATGGGCAGTGTTGAGTATGATTACCTTTTTAGCTTTTCTTGTGTTCTTTTCAGTCTTTCTATATACAAAGCGTTATCGCCTGAAGAAGTCTTCGTTTGGGATAACACTGCTCGCTTTGCTTCTGTCTGTTGCTACATTTATGTTTTCTTACCAGCAAAAACAGGAAGTGCTCAATAGCAATCAGGCTATTGTTTTTTCCAAAAAAGTTACAGTGAGAAGTTCGCCATCTACCTCAGGGACAGAGCTTTTTGTGCTTCATGAAGGAGCTAAGGTTTTTATAGAAGATGAAATGGGGGATTGGTATGAAGTAAGGCTTTCAGACGGAAACAAAGGCTGGATGAAAGAAGAACACTTAGAGATTATCTGAGTATAAAAAAACGCTGTGAAATAATACGGGAATATATTCAGAACATGCCTGACTGTTTTGTAGATTTATTGTATTTTTATATTTTCTTAATACCTATTATAAACAGAGTATAGCAAATGAGCAATAGGAATGATTTTTGCTAATGTTTATAAAATGATGTTAAATCTATAAATATGAAGACAAATAATTTGAACGGCAGAGTAATCTTAGGTATTGTTCTGATTTTAGTTGGCCTTGCTTTGATTGCAAAGAGCAGCGATCTTTTCCCCCCAATAGTGGAACGTGCTTTGTTTAACTGGCCTATGTTGCTTATTGTTCTGGGAGTACTGTTTGTGTTTACCAGGACGAATAATACTACCGGCTGGATCTTACTTCTGATTGGCCTGGTGTTTTGGATTCCCCGGGTAACTGATTTTTCTGTGAATTTTGCTCAGATTTTCCTGCCTGTTGTATTTATTGCAATAGGGGTGGTAATTGTTATTAAATCTCTTGGT
>JBKGZD010000206.1:0-3558 GCA_046545795.1 Bacteroidales bacterium
ATGAATTTACTTATAGCGATATCCGTTTTGCATTGGCAGATTTACAAAAGAATAGTGATGGAAAATAAGAAATAAGGCACTCGGAAACGGCAGGAAAGTTACCCTCTGCATCACTGGAAAAGTCCCTCGTCCCTTATAAGCATTAAAATTGCATTATGTGGTACAATTATATATTTTTCATTATTAAACAGAATCTCATGTGAGTTTGACTGTAGATAAATTGCAAGGTCTCCTTCGTTTGCCTGTAAAGGTACATATTTGATTTCATCCTGTTCTTCTTTCCAGGGTTCATCAGTATCAGTCACGGCGGGTATTGGATATCCGGGACCTACCTTTAAAACATATCCACTATGAAGATTTTCTTTTTGCTGAACACTTGGTGGAAGATATAAACCGCTTTTAGTCTGTGTTTTTTGGTCTTTGGGTTTGATTAATACACGATCTCCTACCAATATAAACTTTTCCAGATCCTGATTACCTATCTCAAGCGCCATGTTGATTTAATTTTAAAATTTGCAGCAAATATAGTAAAGATTGATAATGTATTAAATATCTTACACATTTCAATTAAATTTTCATTCAAGATGAATATAAACATATTACTTGAGTATTCGTGAAAAATAAATTATTTTTGAATAAACATAATGTTGAGTAAAACATAAAAGAAAATTCTTACAGACAATCAATTATACGTTTAAACAACAAACAAATGAAAACAATTAGTAAACTATTATTAATTACAGCAATAGCAATAATTACCACTATGTGTTCAACCAGGCATGAAACCAGCATCAATTCACCTGATAAAAATTTAAAAGCAGAATTTTTCATGGAAGGAAATATTCCATATTATAAATTATGGAAAGGAGATGAATTATTAATCGATTCTTCCCGTCTGATTCTCAGAGCAACAAACATACCCAATTCAGATGAAAATTTCAAAATAGCAGAAACAAGAACAGAAAGCCGGGAAAGGAATTGGACACAACATTGGGGAGAAGAAAAAGAAATAATGGATAAACACAATGAGCTCAAAGTTGTCTTATTTAATGAGGAAGAGCAATTTAACATCAATCTTTATTTTCGCCTGTTTAACGATGGTCTCGGTATCAGGTATGAAATTCCGCAACAGAATGATATTAGCAATATTGAAATAACTGAAGAAATTACTGAATTTAATTTCCCGGGAGACTTCTCATCATGGTGGATTCCGGGCGACCCTGATTCCTATGAATTCCTTTACAACAACACCCCTATAAGCAAAATTGATTCTGCAAATACACCTGTCACAATTAAAACTAATAAAGATACTTATCTAAGCATACACGAAGCTGCTCTGACAGAATATGCAGGGATGAGATTAAAAAAGGACGACAAGAAAAATACAGTTCTTACTTCGGACCTTGTACCCTGGCAAGACGGAATAAAAGTAAAGAGCAAGCTACCTCTTGTATCCCCCTGGCGAACTATCCAGGTTGGAGAAAAAGCAGGTGATCTGGTTGAATCCCACATGATTCTGAATTTGAACGAACCCAATAAACTTGAGGATTTATCCTATATACAACCAATGAAATACATTGGAATCTGGTGGGGTATGCACATTGACGTAAATACTTGGCATGAAGGTCCAAGGCATGGAGCAACAACTGAAGAGGCAAAACGGTACATTGATTTTGCTTCAGAACATAACATCAAAGGTTTGTTGATTGAAGGATGGAATAAGGGTTGGGAATCATGGCTTTCCGGGAATAATGTTCAGGACTACACGCAACCCACTGATGATTTTGACATAGAGGAGGTTGTTAGATATGCAAAAGAAAAAGGCGTCGAAATTATTGGACATCATGAAACCGGTGGAAACATACCAATGTATGAAAAACAAAGAGGAGAAGCATTTAAGTATTATAAAAATTTAGGTATCCACGCTGTAAAAACGGGCTATGCAGGCCAGATGAAACCTGAAGGAACATATCATCATGGACAGTTCATGGTTGATCACTACAGGGAGGTAGTAAATATTGCCCATCAAAACGAATTAATGATAAATGCTCACGAGCCTATTAAACCTACCGGTATAAGACGTACATACCCAAACATGATGACACGAGAAGGAGTCAGAGGAATGGAATACAATGCCTGGAGTGATGGAAATCCTCCTGACCATACAACTATCCTGCCATTTACCAGGATGCTGGCAGGTCCATTGGATTATACGCCGGGAATTTTTGATATAATGTTGAAGAAACATGAAGACATAAGAAAAAAACACGCAGGCGAAAACTTCAATCGCAGGGTGCACACAACCCTGACAAAACAATTAGCATTGTTCGTGGTTTTATATAGTCCAATACAAATGGCAGCGGATCTTGTTGAAAATTATGAAGGACACCCTGCCTTTAAATTTATTGAGGATGTCCCTGTAGATTGGGATAAAACTCATGTCCTTAATGGAGAAATAGGAGACTATATAACCATCGTGAGAAAGGACAGAAACAGTGATGAATGGTATCTTGGAAGTATAACAGATGAAGAAGAAAGAGATTTTACCATAAAACTGGATTTTCTGGATGATGATAAAACATACACAGCAGAAATATACAAAGATGGGGAAAAGGCTCACTGGAAAAATAATCCAACTGACTATGAGATTAAAGAAAAGAAATATACAAACGATGATGAATTAACCCTCAAACTTGCTGCTGGAGGCGGCACAGCAGTCAGATTCTATCCCAGGGAATAAAACTTATAGGATATACAAAAAAAGTCTGCGGTTGCTCTTCTTCCGCAGACTTTTTTTTTAATACACCCAATTAATTAACCCTAAAATTTCATAAGTTTATTTTTTAGTTAAGATTTTGGCCTTATGGACGTTTCAAATGTTAGTACATTTTATTGATTGCCTTACCCCAGGAATCTCTTTGTTTAACTTTAAATTTTAAATTTTTACCATCTTTTGTTTTGATATTCAACCCATTGGGGAATAACACCTTTGTGCTGAAATAAATAATTTCTTCAATTTCGCTGGGCATAATTTCCAGGTTTGAATTAGTATCCTGGGGGTTTTTAAAGTAAACACGCTGATTGGTCAAAATTAATTTACCATTTACTTTGGTATCATCTTTAATACATTGGCTATTGCTTGCTTTCACAACCACTTCGTTTGGTTTTAAGTCTACTTTCATAATTGTATTTTTTTGTTTTCGTATATTAATTGGACGAATTGTTTATTCTATTAGTTACACATTTTATACCAAATCACCTAAACAGCTGTTCAACAAGAAGTTAATAAATATTGTAAATCTTTGGTTGTTCGTTTATGAAACATATCCTGTACAGAAATGAACATTATCCATAATTAATCGACGAGAAAAAATTCCTGTTGCTGCATCTATTTTTTCATACATGGAAATCACATAATTAAATTTTTTAGAACAGTTTACCATTCAGAAAGTTGTCTTATGGTTAATTGGTTGATTTGTTATTAGGGTAAATTGCCTTAATGATGGATTGAGGGGTGAGGCTGCTATATTAAATATCGAACATCAAAAAACTATTGTT
>JBKGZD010000207.1:0-3547 GCA_046545795.1 Bacteroidales bacterium
AGGAACATTCATTGACTATGTTTAGTTTTAGGAAAAAGATAAGATAAGCCTATAAAAAATATCAGTGAAGCAGAAATTCCGAAGATATTTGGGTCTAATGAATAAGGCAGTTCTGCCTCTATTACTGTTAAAGAGAGTGTTATCCCTCCACCGAAAAGCATTGACCAGAAAGCGGCTACACTGCTGCTTTTTTTCCAGAACAGGGCCCCCAGGATTGGAATGAATAGTCCAGAAACCATAAATGCGTAGGAATATAGCATTAAATCCAGCACATTTTGCATCTTTAGTGCTAATAGAAGAGCTATACCACCTACAAAGAATGTTATCCCTTGTGATAACCTTAGAATGAATTTATCGTTTTTTCTTAAGTTGAAAATTTTATCAATAATATCGGTAAGTATATTTCCGGAAGAAGCCATCAGACAACTATCGGCTGTAGACATTATTGCCGAAAAATATGCTGACATCATAAGCCCCATGAGTCCGACAGGGAGAACACTTCTTAACAAGAGGGGAAGGCCCATTTCGGAGTCAATACTCTGCGTGGTTGCGTATCCTAATGATTCAAACATTCCATTTTCGAGGGCCACTCTTGAAAATAAGCCCAGAATAACCCCCATCATAGCCATCAGCGGCCATTCAAAAAGACCGGCAATAAACCAGGCTCGTTGTGCTTCCTTTTTACTGCGGGTTGAATAAATCCTCTGGTACAATGTCATTCCCACAAACCAAATCGGGATAATGGTAATTCCCCAATTTACAAGCTCTTGCCAGCTTACATTACTGAAAGAGAGAAATTCGGAAGGCAAAGTTTCTTTAATTGCAGGCATTCCTCCGATTGCATTATACCCCAATGGAATCCCAATAAAAACTAGTCCACTCATAAGAATTATCCATTGAATTGTATCGGTGTAGATAACCGCTTTTAGTCCTCCCATTACAGTATATACAACTGCTATCACGCCCATAATTACCAGGGCCATTTTTAAGTCGAGGTTGGTAAAGGTAGCCGAAGCTAATTTGGCTCCTGCCAGGATTTGAGAGCTTGAAAAACCCATGTAGCCAATGGCAGAAATTATTCCTGCTAATAATGCCACCCTGGGGGTATAGAAATGATTGAAAATTTGTGGGAATGTATAAAGCTCGATTTTGTCTGATAATTTTCTTACTCTTGGTATTAAAAATACAGCGCTAAGCCAGGCACCGATTAGTCCAGTGAAAAGCATCCATGAACCGGCTATTCCCATAAGAAAGCCCAAACCACCGAGTCCTATTGAAAAACCACCTCCTACATCTGTGGCAACAACCGAAAGACCTACATGGAGACTCCCCATGCTTCTTCCTCCAACATAATAATCATCAGCATCCTTGTTTTTGCGTAGAAAATAATATCCAACACCCAGCATGGCAATCATGTAGAGAATAAAGACACTCAAGTCAAGAATATGCATAATTTATAAGATTATTGTGAAGTCATTAAGAAAACAAAATTATGTGACAATACAAAATTTTAAAATTGTGTTGTTTTCTAATGCGCTGTCATAAAGATGTTTATTTCCTGTTTTGATTTTTATGCTGATTAATCTATTTTTATACCTGCATTTTTCGTAATTTTTTAACTGAAAAGCAATATATGAGGGCACTAATTCAAAAAGTAAACTATTCCAGGGTATATATTGAAAATGAACTAAAAGCAGATATTGGAAAAGGACTGCTTGTTCTATTGGGAATTGAGAATGAGGATTCAGATGAAGACATACAATGGCTGAGTAATAAAATAAGCCAATTGCGTATATTTGAAGACAATGAAGGAGTGATGAATTTATCAGTGAGAGATATTGAGGGTGAGATAATGGTTATCAGCCAATTTACTTTACATGCCAAAACAAAAAAAGGAACACGTCCATCCTACAGTAAAGCAGCAAAACCCGATATTGCAATTCCCCTTTATGAAAAATTTGTAAAACAGATGGAGAAAGATATTGAGAAAAATGTTAAAACAGGAGAATTTGGAGCTTATATGAAAATCGACCTGGAAAATGACGGGCCTGTGACAATTATGATAGACAGTAAGAATAAAAGCCTTTAGAGAATGTTTTTTAAAATAAATAATAAAGGGTTTTATAGGAATTTGTAAATTTGGATAATGATTTTCTGACAAAGACAGGAATTATTCTTAATTTTCATAAAATAAGTTTGATATTAAAAATTCGTTTTACACAAAAATTTTTGTTTAAACAATGGAAAATTATAAAGAAAATTACAATTTAGATTTAGAAGAAAATATTGATCAGAAAGTAAAGGTTATAGCCAATAATAGTCATCAGTATGCTACGAACGAAAATCTAAAGTTTTTGTTTAAAATATTAGATTTAACCAGCTTAAATACAGATGATAATAGCTCTGGTATTAATAATCTTTGTGCAAAGTTGAATAAGGTGGATAATGAATATTCCGATCTTCCTTCTGTTGCAGCAGTTTGTGTTTATCCACCTTTTATTGAAATAGTAAAAGACACTCTTGCAGACAAAAATATTCGTATTGCTTCTGTAGGTGCTTATTTTCCATCAGCTCAGACATTTTTTAATGTGAAAAAAATCGAATGCAAAGAGATTGTGAATAGCGGCGCAGATGAAGTAGATATTGTATTATCAGTTGGGCGGTTTCTGAATGGTGAATATAATGACGTAAAGGAAGAGATCAAAGAGATTAAAGAAGCAGTTGGTAATAAAAAACTTAAAGTTATACTTGAAACGGGATTGCTTAATGACTATAATAATATCCTGTTAGCAAGTATAATTTCTATGGAAGCAGGGGCTGATTTTATTAAAACTTCTACCGGGAAGCTTAAGCCTGCCGCTACCCTTGATGCTGTTTATGTAATGTGTAAAGCAATAAAAAGTTTTTATAGTAAAACCGGTAAAATGGTAGGCATAAAACCTGCCGGGGGAATTAGTACGGTGGAAGATGCGCTTTCATTTTATGCTGTGGTTAAAGAAGTATTGGGTGAGCATTGGCTGAACTCTTCTCTGTTTCGCATAGGGGCCAGTCGTTTAGCCAATGATATTATTTCAAAAATATATGAAAAAGAGATTGAGCATTTTTAAGGGTTCTCCTCTATCTCTTATACATAAACTATTTAATTATCTTATTAACAGTGTTTTATTTTTCACAGAATTGTTTATTATCCGTGTTGATCAGTTGTATCCGCGTTCCAACAATTATAGAACACGGATGACGCGGATACAACAGATTACCGCGGATTTTTTTCTTTTTCAAAAATAATGCAAAAAAAGAAAAACTCATGCTGTAATTAGCAACTTTGTAGTATCAGATTTTCGCAATCAAAAAGTACCACTACAGAATAAAAACAACCTCCCAAACCCGGAGGGTTTAAACATTTATAGCTTTCGATATAACGAATAGAAATCGACTCCGGGAGGAGTCGAACCCTTGGCAGATGATGAAAAAACAGCCTGGATACCTGGATGCCGGATACCTGATGCCGGATTATGGATTTAGAGATATTCGATATCTCAATGGAACT
>JBKGZD010000208.1:0-3534 GCA_046545795.1 Bacteroidales bacterium
CACAATTAATAAACAGGTGTTGCTTCATCATACTTGATTTTAAATGTTAAATTGTTAAGGCAATCATCATATTTATCAAGTAATTCATCCTGGTTTCTTGCACCAAGGAAAATATTTGCCAGTTCATAACTATAGCTATCCTGTCCATGTAATTCTGAAAGATGCATATCTTTATTTACATGGATTTTAATTTCAAGCTCGGGATATTTTTCTTTTAACTTCTGAATTTCGTCTTCAGCAGGAATTTTCTGAACCATTCCTGCTTCAAACGTCCTTAACATAAAGTTTCCTGCAATCCTGTGCTTTCCTTTGTATTCAAGGGCAGCAGGTCTTCTTCCAAGGGCCAGGCTAAGCATAATAGCATGATGTGAATAGCCGTGGACTTTTTCAAAGATATCAGTGTGTGCTTGTGAAATTCTTGGATTAATTTCTAAAAGGAAATTCTGATTTACTGTAGAATTGAAGAAGAATTCAATATTAAAAGGTGAATTGTTTAATCCCGTTTGAATTACGGCCCTTCTGGCAATATCTGCCATACGGAATTGTATCTCCTGGGGCAGAGAAGAAGGATATTCATACCTTGTAAAGGAAGAACGGTCTTCTTCCCTGACAGAATCCACCACACCATAAATAACTACTTCACCATCGTACACATATCCTTCTAAAGTACACTGGTGTCCTGTAATGGGAGATTCTGCAATCATGCTTTCCTTCATGGATGCAAATTCGTAGGGTAAATTATAATTCTGGAAAATATGCGTAAAAGGTTTTGACATATAATCAATATGTTCACGAATCTCCGGTAAGTATTCGTTAAATTGATGTTCACTGTTTATTTTATAAGCAAGGAATGAGCGGTATGATTTTATTGGTTTTATCCAGAATGGAGGAATCATTTCAATTTTCTGGTATGCATCTTCATCAAAAGGGTTAAATGCTTTGAACATCGGGACGCTACGTGGTATAACCTTGTTCTGTTCTAACCGGCTCCAGTATTTGTGTTCACATTTCATAACACTTTCCAGAGTGGGTCCGGGGAGATTATATTTTTCCGCTATGATTGGAAGAATAGTTGTTCCCGGGAAGTCGTAGTATGAAACAATAGCGTCGATTTTGCCATGCTTATCAATTCTGTCCATAGCTTTTTGGATCAGAGCTTCCATATCTAATTCTTCAACGCCACGAATTTCACTAACATCTAACGCTGGCAGAAATTTACATTCATCCGCCAGCGGTAATCGTTCAAGTTTTTTATGGTTGAATTTATCTAATCCTATTACAAAAACCTGTTTTTTATTATTCATAATCATTCTTGTTTTTATTGTTTTACAAAATCATTTATCATCTTTGAATTTAGAGTGTAGCCTTATAATCCCTATCCTTTAAATCATGTATGGGTTTATAATAACAACCACCATATTTAGCAACGCATAATTTTATAATAAATCCCTTGGTATACTTTCATCCCAGCTTTTACTGAATATCCTTGTTTCTTCTTCATATGCATCCAGTGTAGCTCTTATTCTGAAATGGGTACGTGTTGAGGTAAGAATAGTCCTTGTTATAGCCGTAGCTTCCCGGTCATTTCTTTTAAAGCGTCTTTTACTCAGGACTTCACCACTTAAGGTATCATAGTTATTGTTCCTGTATGTATATTTTTCGGTTACATCCTTTTGTATTGTCCAGTTGATATCATCTAATCTGTATTGGGAATCATTGTTAGTTACATGCAGTGTAACCTCGTTGGTTGCCAGGTTGTGTTTTACTTCCCATTCCCTGTGCGCAGGCACTAGCAGGGTTGTAGGTAGTTTCCTGCTGATATGAGGTTTACCTAAATCATATAAATTTTCATCTTCGCTTTTGGGTTTTCTAACCGGCAGTACTAACAAACTGTTTTTTAAGAAAATTTGCAACCTTGCAGGCTCAGGAGCAGGCCATGCCAATGGCCAGTAAGATGACGAAACAGACAATCGTATTTGATTTCCTGCCGGAAATTTTTGAGCTACATGATTTAATTCTATGGTTACTTTATATTTTTTCCCTTCAGTAATCTCTTTTGGATTTTCATTGCTTTCTCTGTGAGTAAGGTTCAGCAGTCCATATGTTACTCTTGTTGCCCTTCCGTTTGGCGCTACATCAGAAATGCGTGCTGCCACAGTTGCAATCGGTTTATTGGCAGTCAGCTCCAGCTCCAGTTTGGGAGAACCGAGAATTTCAACATCCTCTTTTAAAGGTGGTGTATCAAAGACCAGGCTTCCACCATCTTCTTCGCGCTGGTCGCTTGGTAAGTCAGTGCCTTCAGCGTAAGAGCACCATTTCCCTGCAAACAATCCCACACTGAGCGGACTTTGAATACTTAATACAGCATCTGATTTGTTGTTATCAAAGCATAGTTCAGCAAAGTTCAGGTTTAATTGTTTCTCTTCTATATCAGGAGACGGCCATTTCTTTTCTGCAACCCAGCGTCCGGGTCTTTTAGCCAACATGGGAGATACTGTATCCTGCATCCAGAGACGCAGCATAGGTTCTTTGTCTAATTTTTTGTCAATGCCTTTTAGCCAATGATCCCACCAGTTCAGGCATTCATGCAGGAAATCGATCACCGGTCCCGGCCCTCCCATATGAGGATATTTATGACCCCATGGGCCAATTAGTCCTTTTCGGGGTACCTTCAAGTTTTCCATCAATCTGAAAACCGTATTGGTATATCCGTCTGCCCACCCGCTTACTGCAAAAACCGGGCATTTAATACGCGAATAATCTTCACAAACAGAGGCATGTTTCCAGTAGTCGTCACGACGCTGATGCTCCAGCCATTTTTTTATCCACAGACCGCTTCCTTCAAGTCTTTCAAGCCACATTTCTTTCCATCTTTCCCCAACAATTTCAGGGTCCGGGGGACATGAGTTATAGGCAAACATTGTAGAGGCCCATGAAAGATTGTCAGTAAGCAATGTTCCCCCCATGTAATGAACATCGTCTGCATAACGATCGTCTGATGAAGCAACGGTAATTACAGCTTTTAACTCAGGTGGCTGCATAGCAGCAATTTGCAATCCATTAAATCCGCCCCACGAAATTCCTATCATACCTATATTCCCAGAACACCAGGGTTGATTTGCAATCCACTTGATTGCCTCAATTCCGTCATCTAGTTCCTGTTGCAGATATTCATCGCGTAAAACGCCTTCGGAATCACCACTGCCTCTAAGGTCAACGCGCACACCAGCATATCCGTGTTCAGCAAAATAACCGTGAATTTGATCATCACGAATGGCTTTAAAATCTCTTTTCCGATATGGGATATATTCCAGGATTGCTGGTACAGGTTTATTTTCAGCATTCTCCGGCATCCAGATTTTTCCTGCCAGATGTGTTCCATCTTGCATTGGAATCCAGACGTTCTCAATTACTTTTATATTCATATTCCTCTATATGTTTTATTGATAGTAAAAATAGCAATTAAAATTAACTATACCTATAAAGGAAATATTATATAATTTATAAGTTTATAGTTTTAATTTTTCAATGGTC
>JBKGZD010000209.1:0-3486 GCA_046545795.1 Bacteroidales bacterium
GATTTATTGAAAATTCTTCACTTAATTTTTGGAGAAAAGATTTTAAAATCTTTATTTTGGTATTTGAATACTTAAATATAAAAATACAATTGTTTTACTGATATGAAGAGAGAAATCATAAAAATTGACGAAGAAAAATGTAACGGATGCGGATTGTGTATTCCGAATTGTCATGAAGGTGCCTTGCAATTGATAGACGGGAAGGCAAGACTTATTAGTGACCTGATGTGTGACGGACTTGGCGCATGTATAGGACATTGTCCTGAGGATGCTATAACCATTGAGGAAAGAGAAGCAGAGCCATACGATGAAGAGAAGGTAATGAAAGATATGATTCCCAAAGGCAAAAATACCATCATTGCTCATCTGAAGCATTTAAAAGATTATAAAGAATTCGGTTATATGAAACAGGGGATGAATTATTTGAAAGAAAGAGAAAATGAGCTTGATTTTGATTTGAATGAAGTCATTGAAGCAGTTCATAATTCAGGAAAGAAGCATAAAGCAATGGCCGGTGTTCAAGCCGCTGGAGAAGAGTGTGGCAATGGTCATAGTGGAGGAGGATGTCCGGGTAGTATTTCTGAATCATTTGACTCCACTCCTGATGTTGGCGGAAATGCGTTACAGGAAAATATCCCATCTGCTCTTACCCATTGGCCTGTTCAAATGCATTTAATTAATCCTTCGGCACCTCAGTATAAAGATTCCGACTTGCTTTTAGCCGCCGATTGTGTTGCTTTTTCGATGGGTGATTTTCACTCTAAACATTTAAAAGGAAAATCTCTTGCTATTGCTTGCCCAAAGTTGGATTCTAACAAAGAAGTTTATGTTCAGAAACTTATAGCTTTAATTAATGAAGCTAAAATTAATACCTTGACTGTAATGAAGATGGAGGTGCCATGTTGCGGAGGCTTAGTACAAATGGCACAAATGGCCGTTGAAAATGCAAGCAGAAAAGTGCCTGTTAAAGAAATTACTGTTGGTATTAAGGGAAATATTCTTTCTGAAAATTGGATATAATTAATTAACTTGTAATAAACCTAAAAACTAAAAATTTATGGACGCAAAAATGTTTTGTTTTCAATGTCAGGAAGCTGCCAAAGGTACAGGATGTACCATTAAAGGCGTATGTGGCAAATCTGATGAAGAAGCGAATTTAATGGACCTTTTAATTTATGTTATCAAAGGGATTTCTATATTCTCAAAAGAAGCCCGTGAAAAAAATATTGATTACGACAAGGATGCTATTGACCGCTTTGTGCTTGATGGCCTTTTCGTTACCATCACAAATGCAAACTTTGATAAAAATGCGATTACTGAATACATCAGAAAAGCTTTAGATCATCGCAATGACTTAAGGAAAGCCTTAATGGATGCTGGCATTGAAATTAACAGTGATGAATTGCATGATGCAGCAACCTGGCAAGGTTTCACGCCAGATGAATTTTTAAGAAAAGGTGCTGCAATTGGTGTATTGGATACCGAAAATGAAGACATACGCTCTTTACGAGAATTAGTCATTTACGGTGTTAAAGGTATTGCGGCTTATGGAGAACATGCCCATAACCTGGGACACAAAAATGACGATGTATATAATTTTATGCAGGATGCACTGGTGGCAACTACCGATGATAGTCTGGGTGCTGATGAACTGGTAAATTGGGTGTTAGATACCGGAAAACATGGTGTTGATGTTATGGCATTGTTGGATAAGGCGAATACCAGCGCTTACGGACATCCTGAAATCAGTGAAGTTAATATTGGTGTAGGTAATCGCCCTGGTATTTTAATCAGCGGTCATGATATGAAGGATATGGAAGAGCTGCTTGAGCAAACAAAGGATACTGGTGTGGATGTATACACACACAGTGAAATGCTGCCTGCCAACTATTACCCGGCATTTAAAAAATACGATCATTTTATTGGGAACTATGGAAATTCATGGTGGAAGCAGAAAGAAGAATTTGAGTCATTCAACGGACCAATATTATTCACAACCAATTGTATTGTTCCACCGGCAAAAAATGCCACTTATAAAGAGCGAATTTACACAACCGGAGCAGCCGGACTGGAAGGATGCACACACATTCCGGGAAGGGAAAATGGCAAACCTAAAGATTTCTCTCAAATAATAGAGCATGCAAAGAAATGTGAACCGCCTAAAGAAATTGAAACTGGTAAAATTGTAGGTGGCTTCGCTCACAACCAGGTTGTTCAACTTGCTGATAAAGTAGTGGATGCTGTTAAAAATGGCGCTATTAAGAAATTCTTTGTTATGGCAGGGTGCGATGGAAGATTCAAGAGCCGTGAATATTATACAAGATTTGCCGAGCAACTACCTAATGATACAGTAATTCTGACAGCAGGCTGTGCTAAATATCGTTATAATAAGCTTCCTCTGGGAGATATTGGAGGTATCCCCCGCGTACTCGACGCTGGCCAGTGTAACGATTCATATTCCCTCGCAGTGATAGCTCTGAAGCTGAAAGAAATTTTTGAGCTGAATGATATCAATGAATTGCCGATAGAATATAACATTGCATGGTACGAACAAAAGGCAGTTATTGTCTTGCTTGCATTGCTTTATCTTGGCGTTAAAGACATAAAGCTCGGTCCGACATTACCTGCGTTCTTATCCCCCAATGTTGCGAATGTATTGGTAGATAAATTTGGTATCAGCGGTATTAACACAGTAGAGGAAGATATGAAAGCAATGCTTGCTTAATGAATCCTCATTCAAAAATATGTAAATAAGAGAATTTGAAGATGCTGGCTTATTCAGGGTATTACCCCAGAATAGCCAGTATTCTTTTATACGTAAAACATATAAAATATCTAATTATGAAGATTACCAGAGTAAAAGACGCAGAAGCAAGAAAGAATCCCCACGAAGTAGACGCCAGGAAACTATATGATTCCGAACATGCAATGGCTACTCATATAACATTGAAGCCCGGGGAACAATTAAAAAGACATATAACCCCGGTAGATGTTTTTTTCTATGTGCTTGAAGGAACTGGAATTATTGAAGTTGGTGATGAGAAAGAGCAGGTTGAAAAAGATACAATCATTGACAGTCCGGCTAAAATACCCCACTGCTGGTACAATGAGAGTAATAATGATTTAAGAGTGCTGGTTGTGAAGGTTCCAAGACCAGAAGAGGGGACGAGGATACTGTAATAATGTGAATAGGCGCATTCATAAGCAAGAAAAACTTTAACTGTTAGGAGTTTAAAAAGCTTGCCGATAATTTGAAGCACCAGAATCACTCAAGATTATCCAAAAACGAGGTTACAAAATTAATGGTAAATCAATTAAGAACTGAAAAATTGTTTAATTGGTCAAATACGAATTTCGTTAAATCATTAATCTCTCCTCCACATACTGCATATTCCTGCTACTCACTGCGACCACTGCATACTATTGATTGCCTACTTCTGAATTTGCCCAATTAGTTTGCTTTTAGAAGGGTAATGAAGAACTTAC
>JBKGZD010000210.1:0-3449 GCA_046545795.1 Bacteroidales bacterium
TACAGAAAAACAAAATGACTATAATACTCTGTATATCATAAACTTTGAAGATGGCGGATTTGTTATCATGGCTGCCAATAAAAAAGCTAAACCCGTACTTGCCTATTCTGAAACAAGCGAGATTCCCGAGAATTACAAACAATTCGTTAATTTCAGGGATTGGATTCAGATGTATAATGAAAACATTACTGAAATAGCATCTGATGAGTCATTAGAACCAATGGAAAAGGCATGGAAGGAGGCTTCTGTAACGCATAAATCAGCCGATGATGAAGTCGAACCACTCATTACAACCACCTGGGGACAATCCAATGGATATAATGACTATGCTCCTGAAGATGTTCCTGTAGGTTGCGTAGCAACTGCTATGGCCCAGGTTATGAATTATTATGAATACCCGGATATAGGTGAAGCATGGCACAATTATGAACATCCTGATTATGGATTTCAAAAGGCTATTTATGATACTGTTTATTATAAGTGGGATGCTATGCCTGATGGTTTTTCAAGTGATGCCATCGCTAAATTGATGTACCATTGCGCTGTTTCAGTTGATATGAATTTTGCTCCTGAGGGTAGTGGAGCTTATGACAGGGATGTTCCCCTGTCATTGGCAAATTATTTTAGTTATAAGCAATCCGTTGATTTTGTGAGAAAATCAGAATATTCAGAAACTGAATGGAAAGATTTGCTCAGGGATGAATTATCTGCTGCACGGCCTGTTATTTATTCAGGGTCAGGCGATGACGGAGGTCATGCCTTTGTTTGTGATGGATATGATGCTGATGGAAAATTTCATTTTAACTGGGGATGGGAAGGTTATGCAGATGGGTATTACGAAATCGGACAGCTTAACCCAGGAGACTCAGAGTTTAATGAAAACAATTCTGCAACTATTGGTATAGAACCTGCCAACGGTGAAGAAAATTTTTATTTTGTAAAGAAATTTAGTGATTTTCCATATACTTCAGCATACCCTGGCTATATTGATGGTGTTTCCGACAATGTAGCCTGGGCTGTGGGTAATGATGGAAGTGGAGATGGACAGAACCTGAAGATTTTTACAAGAACAACAGATGGCGGTTCAACATGGAATGGCCGTGAGATAGAAGGAAACGGAGATGATTTTGCTATGATTAATGGATTAAATAGAGATACTGCTTTTATTGCAGCATATGGTAGTGGTTCTGACAATACAATTTTAAAAACTACTGACGGTGGGGAAAATTGGACTGAGGTACTTAATGGCGCAGGAAGTTCAAGCTTTTTCAATGTCGTTCACTTTTTTGACGAAAATAATGGGTTTGTACAGGGAGACCCGGAAGGAGGAGAATTTGAACTATACGTCACAACAGATGGGGGAGATAACTGGGAAAGAATTGATGGTGCAAACATCCCGGATCCAAATCCCTCTGATGAATATGGAATTGTAGGCCATTATACTGCGGTAGAAGACACAATATGGTATACTACAAATTCGGGCAGAGTTTATAAATCTGAAGACAAAGGATATAACTGGGATGTTTATAATATATATACAGGGGAATATAATACCTCTATTGACATTGCATTTGATGATGGTGGGAAAAATGGAATAGCTCATGTTTCTCTGACTGACGGTTCTGAAAATCAGGGTCACAAACTGTATAACTCAGTCGATGGGGGTGAGACATGGACAGAACTGGACTCCTACACAGGAAATTTCTATCGAAGCGGAATTTCATCTATCCCCGGACTTTCCAACACATTTGTCAGCGTTGGAGCTGACCATGAGACCCCGAAAATGGGTGTTTCTTATACTGAGGATGGAGGTGAGACGTGGATTGATTATACAGAATATTATAAGAATTTGCAGTTTATTAATATTGATTTTGTGTCTCCTGGCAGAGGATATGCTGGTGGATTTCAGGAAGAATACAGGGGTGGTGCATTTGTGTTTGGAATACCGCTTGCTGAATTAAAAGCCGGTTTTATTGCTGAGAATGAAAACGGAGAAGATACTGCTTTTTGTATAACAGAGGAATTGACATTTAAAGACTATTCTACAGGATACATTGAAAGTTATGAATGGGACTTTGGTGAAAGCGCGAATCCTTCGATTGCTACAGGTGGGGGGCCTCATATAATTTCATATAATACAAAAGGAACAAAAGAAATTACACTAACAGTAGAAGATTCTGTAAGAACTGATACTTATACAAAGAAAATCCGGATTGATTCACTACCTCCTAACCCAATAGACACGGTTACAGGTGCAAGACTTATTGATTTAACAGACACGGAGGAAGTAACTGAAACTTATACTGCTCCATATATGGACTATGTAAACTATGCCTGGGAGGTACCGAATTCTAACATATGGCAGGGCGATAGCGATACAAATAGCATTGATATTACATTTTCCGGTTCACCCGATACAGGCAAAATTTACGTAGAAGTTTTCAATGCATGTGGCTCTGAAGAATACGATTTCGAGGTTGAAACAGTTGATGAGACTTATGGAATAGAAAGCAGTGAAAAGAATAATATTAAAATTTACCCTGTTCCTGCTACTGATTATATTAATATTGAAAATGCTCAATACGCTACTGTGACAATTTATGATATGGAAAGTAGAGCGAAAGATACCTATAATATTCAAAGGTCAAGGGAGAGAATCAACTTGTCAGGCTATGAGCCAGGGCTGTACTATTTTAAAATAATCCTTGAAGATGAAGTATTTACTAAAAAAATACTTATTGTAAATTGATCTTTAAAAATTATAAAGATTATAAAGCCGGCTCAAATCCCGGGGCGGCTTTTTTTATTGTTAAAATAGCTGTATTAGGCTTTATGCTGCTTTGTTTTTTAATATAATATCGGCAGTATAAAAATTTACCTCAAATTTATTGTGGATATAGATTTTAAAAATTATAACATAAACTTTTTGTCTATTGATATTTTTTATATATTAGACCCGTCAAAAGAACGTCAATAAAAACCCTAAAAATTATGTCTATGAGAAAACTAACCTTATTGTTAACCCTTTTGTTGTTTGCTGGCTTTCAGTTAGCAGCACAAACGGAGATTTCTGGAACGGTTACTGATGCAGAAACAGGTGAGCCTATACCTGGGGTGTCAGTGGTCGTCAAGAGTGATGAATCTATTGGTTCAACCAGTGACATGGATGGAAAATACACTTTAACAGGTGTTCCCTCCGACGCTGAGACGCTTGTATTTAGCTTTGTCGGTATGCAAACACAAGAAGTACCGATTGAAGGCAGATCAACAATTGATGTTGAGATGGAACAAGCAGTACAGGAAATGGAAGAAGTGGTTGTTACAGCCCTTGGTATTTCCAAAGAAAAGAAAGACCTGGGATACTCTGTGTCAGATATGGCAGGGGATGAATTATCAAATGCTTCTCAAAATGATGCGATAAGTTCTCTCCAGGGACGTGTTTCTGGTGT
>JBKGZD010000211.1:0-3418 GCA_046545795.1 Bacteroidales bacterium
ACCTTCTTGTTGTTTGTCTCCCTTTTGGCATCCGGTGAGGACTAACAATCCGATTGCGATACTTCCTAAGATTTTTAAATACATATACGCTTTTTTTTATGTTATTAATTATAAATTTTTAACGTAGCTACAAAACTATTATTATTTTGTCAGACAAAAAAGTATTTAGAAATAAAATGCTATTCCTATTAGTCCTTCCCAATAGTAATCATTTATATTTCCATGTTCCGCCCCATCAACTTTATCATTGAGGAAATAATGCATGTTTATAGATGAATTTATTCCCCATCTGCGTTCTATCCCGATTAAATATTCCAATCCGACTCCGGCATTAATTTTCGGAAAAATATCATCTGTGTTATTTGGAATTTTAAACTTATAAAGCTCTTTATAACTTTTAATACCAACACCAAATCCTCCATGAATAAGAGGAGTGAATTGTTTTTTGGGAGTAATTCTATAAATTCCTCCTATGTTCATATAGTTTAATCCTTCATAAAAATTATTTTTAGAGGCAAGATATACTTTACCAAAGTTCAAATAGGGAGTAAAATTCTCCGTTAACTCATAGCCAAACTGCAGGTTAAGAACCGGTCTTTTTAGTGAATTCTGGTAATCGCCAACATATTCTGTTAAGCCTGTTTCTATTTTTCCTGAAAATTGGTATCCCCTCGTTTTGTCTGCCAAACCGAAAATGTCAGTTTTTTCATTTTGTGCTTTATCTTCAATATAGGTCTGAATAATTTCGGAATTGATGTCCTCAGGATTTTTTAAGTCCCATAGATTTTCAAATAATCCTTCAATGATTAAACTTTCCACAGCTTTCTCAATTGCTTCTTTAACGGCAATTTCCGTTGGTTCATTATATGTTACTCCAGTCTCTGCCTCCAGTAATCTTTTGAATTTTACATACCTGAAGATTCCTGCGTCAATTTTTTGAGAAAGGACGGTTTTCGTTGCATTAACGGTTTTTAAAATTTTTCCGTTTTGTGTTGATATGGCCCTTATATATACTGTTACCCTGTCTTGTCTGTATTCTCCGGAAGCTCCTGTCCCAAAATACCGCATCCCTATCCCCCCTGTCTGAACATTATGGTCGTATGAAATGATTCCTCCTTCCAGCATGATTCCTGCAAAAAGTAAAGGGGGAAGGCTGTTAGTTTCGTCGGGATTATAGTGAGCCCTCGAAGAACGAATAATTTTTCTCTCATTAAGCAAATTTCCTAGTCCTTCTCTCTCTATTGGGATAAACCAACCAGATTCTTCAAGGGCTTTTATGAGAACTGAGGTTGCTCCCTGGGTAATTGCTGTTGACCAGCTTCCTCCTGACTCTGTGAGTTTATATTGTCCTGTTTTATCCCTGAAATTATATACGGCAGCCGCTACCCTTTCTTCCGGCTGGGGTAAATTGTTCAACCGTTTTTCGGTATTTGTTATATGTCCTAATTTAGGGTCTTCTGTTTTTATGGGTTGCTTAACTAAAGCTCCGCAGCTAGTAAGAAATAATAGAACAAATGGAATAATTTGCGATTTGTGAATCTTTATATGCGCCATATTATTTATAAATTTATGTCAGATTAACGTTGGTTATTCCATATCAAAAATATAGTTAACTAGTTATCAGAATTTTTGTGAATGAATATAACCAATTTTGTGTTTTTAGCTTTTGTGATGATTGAATTTAACGAAGTGATAAATGTAAATTAATAGTATGGGATAGTAATAACACTTTCACCTCCTGTGGAAATGTCATTAATTGTGATATTAAGGCCTTCCTGTCCGGGGACAATATCTATGTTGTAATTTCCAAATTGATAAGTTCCTTCTTCAAGATTCGCTTGCCCACCTCCTTCTTCACCAAAATAGGAATTTACAATTTGACTGGAAAGTTCACTAAAGAACCTCCTTTCTATGTCCTGCTCAAAATTGGAGAAAGGATCATATTCGCGTCCCCTGTAACTTGAGGTTGGTGTTTTTTCTTCAATCTTGTTTTGTGCATTTGCAGAGTTTAACAACCAGCTATAATTCATATAATTTCCGCCAAAAGCAGGATTTTTAGGTTGGTATATGAAATCCTGGGCTACACAGTTTATTATAGGTAAACAGAGAAATCCAACAATAATAACTAAAATTCTGAGTCGTTTCATAACATATATTTTTTTATTAAACAATTAGGTATGGGTTATTTGGTTCATCAATATATTCCTGTTCCACTCATATCTTCTTCAAGTTCCTCGCTCATTTCTTGCTGTTTGATTAAATGTTGCTCGGATAAGTTAACAGCGTAATCAGCCAATTGTTCTATTTGTTCTATTCTGGGGCTTATCCTGTTCTGGAAAATTTCTTTATAGTTAATTTTAATGGTAATTAAATTTCCCATTCCAGGCATTGGCCTTTCCATTATATAAATGGTAAACTCATTGATTTCCTTAGGAATATTCCAGTTTTCGCGAAATTGATTATAGAAATCATTCCCCGCCTTCGAGATGGTTTCGTTAATAATCAATCCGTCAAGCTCCAGGCTAATATCTTCTTCTTTGGCTGTAGTGTCTTCTATAGGAGCTTCCTGTCTATATTTTTCTATTACTGATTTTATTTCTTCTGGTAGTTCTTTTGTAGTAACTGTGTCAACTTGCGAAAAAACAGTACTTGCTGCCCACAGAGACAAAATACTAAACAGTATGAAGAGTTTATTATTCATTGGAATTCATAATATTTTCTAACTAAAATTATAAACAAAATTGAATATTTCAAAATTTACTTGATAACATTTACAAAATTAACTGTCAGATTGTTTTGCCATTTAGTAAAAAAGCCGGGAATTATTTATTATTTTTCGCAGTTAAACGAGATAGCGAACATGAAAAAATCATCATTGATTCCACAACACTAAATGATTTTTTTACTTGAGAGTTCAATATGACCTATGAAAAATTAAAAACATATGTAATATGAAGAAATATGATCCACAAATGCATACGGCAGAGCATATTTTAAATCAAACGATGATAAGGATGTTTGGTTGTGATCGCTCGTTTTCTATGCATCTTGAGAAGAAAAAATCAAAGTGTGATTACTATTTTGAGCGTGCTTTAACAACAGAGGAGGAGAGAGCAATTGAAAAAAAAGTTAACGAAATTATTTCACGGAATTTGCCTGTGAAGGAAAAATACATTGATCTGTCAGAGGCGGCTCATTTATATGACACCTCCAGGCTGCCGACTGACAACCTCCAGTCTGTAAGAATTGTAAGTGTGGGAGATTACGATTCCTGTATGTGTATTGGCGAACATGTAGAAAATACTTCTGAAATTGGTACTTTCCATATTGTTTCTTCGAGTTTTGAAAATGGGGTTTTGCGGATAAGATTCAAACTGAAAAATGATTAGTTAAACTTGCCCATGTAGGATTTACCCCC
>JBKGZD010000212.1:0-3351 GCA_046545795.1 Bacteroidales bacterium
TTTACCGTTGAGATTTGTTGCTTTACTACCCACAACCTACGGAAATTCTTCCGAAAAAATATTATCTTAGTTTTACAGAAATCCTAAAGTTAAAACAAAATGAGCAACCAGGCTAAAATTCAGCGCACACTTGAATTACTTCTTATGTTAAACTGCAAATACGGCAGAAGTATTGATGAGATTAGTTCTGCACTGTACATTTCCAGGCGAACCGCATACAGGTATATTGACACCATTAAAAATGCAGGTTTTATAATTGATAAGAAAGAAAGCCAGGGAAAATATTTTTACCGTATAAACAGTGATAACCAGCATGGGAGGGATATTAGCGACTTGCTCCATTTCACAAAAGAAGAGGCTTATATTCTCAGTAAGGCTATTCATTCAATCGACCAGGAAAATGAATTAAAGATCAAGCTGATAAAAAAGCTCTATTCTTTGTATGACTTTGATAGGGTATCGGTTCCGATTATTAAAAAAGAAAATTCGGAAGTTATACATAGATTGACTGAAGCGATAAATAATAAACAACAGGTCGTTCTTAAAGACTATCATTCTTCGAACCGGGGGAAGATTTACGACAGGCTCGTAGAGCCTTTTGGATTTACAACCAATTTTGTTGCTGTATGGTGCTTTGATACTGTTGACAATGAAAATAAAATATACAAGACTTCCCGGATTGGGGATGTCTTACTTAAGCAGACACCATGGAACTATGAAAACAAACACCAGGATGCCTTTATTGATGTTTTCAGAATAAGCAGTTTTAATAAGATACCGGTAAAACTGACCCTGAGTCTGCTGGCACGTAACTTGCTGGTGGAGGAGTACCCGCTGGCTGAGCAGTTTATAACACAGAAAAGTGAAAATTCTTATGTCTTTGAAACGGAGGTTGCCAGCTTAGCCGGTGTAGGCAGGTTTGTTATGGGATTAATCGACGAGATAGAAATACACCAACCGGAAAGCCTTAACGAATATATACGAAAAAAAATTAATAAAGCCCGGTTAATTTAAATGGTGGAAAAACACATCACCAGCGAAAAATACTTCGCAACCTGGTATTCAATATAACAACCACCTGGTTTAACATGGAAGTTTGGATAACCATTCTGACTATCGCCGATTGTCGTATTTGTCTGTTATAACCGTGAAAATACTTCCCTGTATTTTTTTGTATCTTTGAAAGAGACAACTGAAACTGACCTGAATTTTGGAAGACGCAGCTCATAAAATACTAAAGTCCAATCAATTCTGGCTTTCTCTGGATAATGCCGCAAAAATTTTCCCCGCCACCCTTTCAGAGGAAACCACCACTGTATTCAGATTGAAAGTGGTGTTCAACCAACCGGTGAAAATTAAACCCCTCATGAAAGCTGTATCTTTGGTTGAAAAGCGCTTCCCGTATTACAAAGTACAACTCAAAAAAGGATTCTTCTGGTATTACCTGGAACATATTCCTTACCGGTTCCCGGTCGAAGTTGACGATAAACCACCGTGCCGACGATTCCCTAAGAATCATTTACTTCTTCGCATCCTGGTGAAAAACAACGAACTAAGCGTAGAATTTTCGCACATTTTAGCCGATGGAGGAGGTGCTTTTCAGTTTTTTAAAACACTCCTCATCCTATATTCTGAAAAATGCGGAGCAACAATTCCTGAAGATTTTGAATTCTGCCGCCCTGATGATGAAATTTCTGAAGAAGAATACGAAGATGCCTATAAACGATATTTCAAAGAAGATATTCCACCCATGGTGAAGAAATCAAAAGCTTTTCATTTACCTTATGCCCTTAATCCTTCTCCCCGCTTTGAAATGACAAATGCCATCATTTCAATAGAGAAAGTAAGAGCCAGGGCAAAGGAAAGGAATGTAAGCATTACTGACTATATTGCAGGAATTTACCTCTACGCTCTTCAGGAAATTTATGAAGAACTGAACTCATTCAGCCGCTTCAAAAAATATAAGTTTATACGGCTTCAAGTGCCTATAGACCTAAGAAATATATTTCCATCAAAAACAATGCGCAATTTCTCTTTGTTTGTCATGCCCGAAATAGACCTCCGTCTGGGGCATTATACATTTGACGAAATTATAAGAAGAGTCTACCACCAGATGCGCCTGGAAACAGATGAAAAACTGATTAGTAAAAACATTTCCAGGAATGTGGGCAGTGAAAAGAAAATTTATATAAAAAGTATTCCTTTAGTATTGAAAAGTCTTATTTTAAGGATGAAATTCTATTCCCTGGGAGCGAGCCAATACAGCGGAGTAGTAACAAACCTGGGAAGAGTAAAACTTCCCCCGGAAACAGAAGATATGATAGACTATTTTGTCATAACAGCTCCTCCACCGAATAAAATGTTAAAAGTAAACTGCGCAATAATAGGGTTTAAGGACAAGCTGACGCTGAGCTTCGGGAATATTACAAAATCAAAAGAACTGGAGGAGAAAATCTTTAAGTTTCTCAAAGATGAGGGAATAGAAGTTAACCTTGAAACTTAGTATTTTTTACAACAAGAAAACGATACATTATGAAAACTTGTAACTACTGCGGAGTTGAGCTGGAAAACAGCATGAATTTCTGCCCACTATGCGGCGAACCTTTGATGGATAAAGATCATGAAAAAACGGAATACATACAGGTAAGAAAACGTCAACAGGAAGAAAAACTGCTTACTCCTTATCAGAAGTTAACAGTCTTCCAGAAATTAAAAATATTCTGGCAAATTTCAGCAATTATCTTTATCTCAGGGATTCTTGTAACCCTTGTCATCGATTTATTGGCGAACAATGCCATTACCTGGTCAAAGTACCCAATAGCAGCTTGTGTTGTGCTTTTTATTAATACCACGCTTATCACTTTTCTATACAAAAGAATTCCACTTTTACTTATTGGAAGTTTTATCTCTACTTCAGGGCTTTTACTTCTGATCGATATGTTTGACAAGGCAAGCGGATGGAGTGTAAAGATTGGTGTGCCAATACTTTTGGCAGCTTACATTATTGTTGTTCTACTTGTGAAATTAATAAAGAAGGTGGAACAAAAGAGCCTCAACGTTATTGCATACTCACTTATTTCCGCAGGCTTGCTGAGTATATGTACTGAAGTAATAATCTCTCTTTATTCAAAAAATCAACTTCATATTGAATGGAGCCTGATTGTAATGATTTCAGTATTGGTAATATCAGCGATTCTGTTATACATCCATTTCAAACTGAGAAAAGGAATAGACCTGAAACGGTTCTTCCACATTTAATTCTGGTTTTGTTGGGAATTATATGGAATTTATTCAACAATAAAGGAGTCCCCCTACAAGCGGGTTGCTTTTTTCTATAGTTTTTATACATTG
>JBKGZD010000213.1:0-3255 GCA_046545795.1 Bacteroidales bacterium
TTATTGTTGAATAACATATAATTTTTTTGCTTCAAATTAGTCTCTGAATAAGAATAGTTCTTAATTTTGTAATGTGATACTAATTTGTAAACAGCATAATAAAAAAATAAGCCATTATGCTATGTGTTAATTTTAATGAGGATTGTTACCATCTTTCCTTTCCAAAGTCAACGAAATTTAATGTTCACAATGCCAAGGAAGTAGAAAAGGATGTGATGCAGTATGTCCGAAAACCCCATTCCAGGGTGATATTGGACATGGATAGTGTGTCATTAGTTGATAGTTCTGCTTTTGAATGTTTGTTGAACATTGAGAGGAATGCAAAAATTTATAATACCGACTTCAGACTGGGGCATGTATCAGATGACATACTCGATATTATAAAAGTAGTTCAGTTGGATAATGTGTTCAACATTATTACTGAAGATGAATATATTGGATAAGTTTTTATCCGGTATAGTTTTTAATCCTTTTGATTGCCTTCATTTAAGGCTTCCCAGTATTCCAGCGCTCTTCTTGTATGTGGAATAACAATTGTTCCTCCTACCAGGTTTGCTACTGAAAAAATTTCATACATTTCTTCATTGCTAACGCCTTGTTCATAGCATTGATCCAGGTGATACCGGATGCAATCATCGCAACGTAACACCATAGATGATACCAACCCAAGCATTTCTTTTGTTTTTGAGGATAAGGCACCTTCCATGTAAGTGTTTGTATCCAGGTTAATTATACGCTTGAGAATCTTATTATCAGTTTCAAGCATTTTTTTATTCATTTTTTCCCTGTATTCCCTGAAATCTTGTATCATTTTGTTCATAAGCATTATTTTTTATTTGACAATTTCTCCTATTAGGGTTCCCGGTGTGCTCTTATTGACCTTTACTTCAGCAAAATCTCCAATATTTTTATCCTCTTTTGGAAATACTACAACCTGGTTTTGTGAATTACGACCGGCAAATTGTTGTGCTGATTTTTTTGACTCATTCTCAATTAACACAGTGAAAGTTTTTCCAACAGCTTTCTTTTTGTTTTCCTCAGATAGCGTGTTTTGTAATTCGATAACTTCATTCAACCTTCTTTTTTTAATCTCTTCAGGAACATCATCTTCCATTCTTCTTGCAGCTTTTGTTCCGGGGCGCTCAGAGTATTTAAACATGTAGGCAAAGTCATAATTTGCATAACGCATTAAGGAAAGGGTTTCCTTGTGGTCTTCTTCTGTCTCACCACAAAATCCTGTCATTATATCTGTTGTTATTTCGCAGTCAGGAATGTACTTCCTTATTGCATCGATTCTGTTCATATACCATTCACGACTATAACCACGGTTCATGTGGTGCAGAACTTTTGTGCTTCCGGATTGAACAGGCAAATGAATGTGTCTGCAAATATTCTGATGCCTGCTTATTACCCGGAGAACATTATCGGATAGGTCTTTTGGATGAGAGGTAGAAAAACGTATACGCATTGAGGGAAAATCGGTGGCTATACACTCCAGTAATCCTGCAAAGTCCATCTTTTGGTCGTTATCTGTCCAATCGTAAGAATCCACGTTTTGACCAATGAGTGTAATTTCTTTATACCCCTCTTGTTCAAGTTGTTTAACTTCACTGGCAATCGTTCCCGGTTCACGGCTTCTTTCTCTTCCCCTGACAAAGGGTACAATGCAGTATGAACACATGTTATTGCAGCCTCTCATAATTGAAATAAAGGCAGAAATCTTATTTTTATCGGTACGTACAGGGATAATATCGCCATAAGTTTCTTCTTTGGATAAGATAGTATTAACGCCCTTTTGACCTGATTCTGTTGTTTCTATGAGTTTGGGAAGGTCACGATAGGCATCCGGCCCTATCACCAGGTCTACGCTCTTTTCCTTGTCAATTAACTTTTCCTTCAATCGTTCAGCCATGCATCCTATTACACCAACTTTAACACCTGAGTTTTTTTCTTTTATCTGGCGAAATACATCTAATCTGCCCCATATTCTTTGCTCTGCATTTTCCCGGATAGAACACGTGTTAACAAGTATCAGATCCGCACTGTCAATATCCCGGGTGGCCTCAAAACCGTTATCCCTCATTATTGAGCCCACGACTTCACTGTCTGCTACGTTCATCTGACAACCGTAGGTTTCTATATAATATTTTTTCTTATCTGTTGAATTCATTGATAATAAAATTCTTTAGTTTACGCTATAAATAATAGAAACAGCACATTTAATTAATGTGGTGTTGGATTGCAAAATTATATCAAGCGATTAAGTTTTCATAGTAATTTTTGTATAAATAACGTAAAAGCTAAAGACAGGCATACACATACTATGCGTTATTATCTTCTATGGAATTTTGTTATCTTTGTCGAATAATTTTAAAAGGAGTATTATACTATGGCAGGTCACAGTAAATGGGCAAATATAAAACGAAGAAAGGAAGCTCAGGATGCTAAACGGTCAAAAATTTTTACACGGGCAGTGAAAGAAATTACTGCAGCCGTTAAGGAAGGAGGGGATGACCCTGAAAGTAATTCACGCCTGCGAACAGCTATACAGAATGCCAAAGGGGTGAATTTGCCAAAGGATAAGATTGAAAAGGCAATCAAAAAAGCAAGCAGTGACGGGAGTCAGTTTGAAAAAGTTGCTTATGAGGGATATTCTTCCGGAGGTATTGCAGTATATGTAGAGTGTCTTACAGATAATAATAACAGAACAGTCAGCAGTATTCGTTCTATATTCACAAAGCATGGAGGAAGTTTAGGTAAAAAAGGTTCAATTAATTTTCTGTTTGATCAGAAAGGTATATTTACTATTCCCAAAGTGGAGGAAATGGACCTTGAGGAGTTGGAACTGGAACTTATTGATGCTGGTGCAGAAGATATTGAAGTTGAGGACGATTTTATCAGAGTGATAACAGCTTTAGAGGATTTTGGGGGCATTCAGAAAAAACTGGAAGAATTAAACATTGAACCGGAGAATTCTTCTCTACAGATGATTCCAAAAGCTACCAAAGTTGTGGATGTGGAATCAGCACTTAAAGTAATGAAAATGATTGATGCATTTGAAGAAGACGATGATGTGCAAGCGGTATATCATAATATGGAGCTTACAGACGAATTGCAGGAAGCACTGAATAACCAGTAAATGTTTATAATCAATAAATTTATTAAAGGCAACTTTTCAAATGAAGTTGCCTTTTGTTTTTTCAAAAGATTATTAAACTAATATATTTTTATTCTATCAAACATAAAATTAGTTTT
>JBKGZD010000214.1:0-3233 GCA_046545795.1 Bacteroidales bacterium
TTTAGTAAATTGTTGCATAAAATTGAATTATACGTCCAAATTTTCAACAACAAATGTAATTGAAAAAATACAATCCTTCACAACCATTGTCCCGGTAAAAACTTTATCTTATTGGATAAAACAGTGAATCATAGAAGGACAATAAAGGTACATATGGAAAATTTCGTTCTATGCCATTGAGATGTAATAACAACAACGATCATAGGACACAAAGAGAAACATAAAGCGGAAACTATTCCTTTATGTTCTTATATACCATCATATGCTTTATGTAGTTAAAAAAGTAAAACCAAAATTCAATTTCTAAAATTTTTACATCTGAATTAACCTTGAAATGATTTAGCACACGCATTTTAAAGGCTCATGTACTTAAGCCTAAATCAAAAAAAAGAATACCCCAAATGCACACTTTTTAACAGGTTCTAAAAGCGGGGATTAAAATCTGCTGAAAGATCAGACCCAAAAGTGTAGGTAAATCCAATATGGCCACCAAACTGATAATTCGTGGAGCGTCTTCGCTGTTCCAGCAATATTTCCTCTTTAGACATTTCTTTCATAGGTATGGCTACCAAATCATTAATAAATTCAAAATCGCCTCGTACGGTTAAAGAGAAGCCTTTAAAAATTTTTAAATCCATTTTGCCAAACAATTCAACGCGGTTGGAATTGAAATCATGAAAATGATGTGATCCTGTAATTCCTGCCTCAAGTTCACCCCAGGGTTGCCTGAAATCTGCTGACAATACTAATGATTGCCCCCACAAGGCTTCTCTCTTTTTGTCGAAGATTGTTCTGTAGATATATTTATTGTAGGCATAATCAAGTTTGTAGGCAATTGTAATGGCACGTTTTGAAGCTTCCTTGTATGGAAAGAAACTATATTCAATAGCAGGTGACAATTCTAACTGAAAATCCATGTTGTGAAAAGTACTCGATAATATATTGTTAAATATACCTACCCCCCAGTGATCTGAAAGACTTTTTATCAAATAACCATGAAAACCATCTCTGTGGGTTATTGTTGTAACAGTAGAATCTTCTATTTCATAATTCCTTTCATTATAATTAAAATAAGGTCTGGCTCTAATTTTCCAATCTTCGGTTACTTTATCAGCGTAGAAACCATATCGAATATGTGTAGAATTCCTTGTTTGCTCAGAATCAAAATAACCGCCACCATATATTTCAAACACCCACCTTCTCCATGGATCTTTTTGTTCGCCGTTAGTATCCTCCGTATCTATGGTATCATTAACCTGGTAATTCAATGAAATGAGCTCCCCTTTCTCATCAAATCCAGCCATATACGGAGCAAGTCCAATTTTTAGCATCTTGGTATATCCTTCCCGAATCTCATGGCTTGTTTCTGAACCACCGGCAAAATATTTTAAATCATTATTCATTCCTGCAAATTCCTCTCTTCCAACAAATGACAAAATATAATGTGTCCCGGCTTTCCCTGCTGAATGCCGGGACATAATAATCTGCACATCTGCAAGCTCTTTATCCCTTACATATTCAACGACAGGTATTTCCTGTTTTATAAAATCTTCATCCACCCAATATCAAGATAGACAGAAAGTTTATCTGCCCTGAAAGGACTGATTGTATCTGAAGACTGTAAGTATTCTGCGGTATAAGAACCAAAAGAAACTAAAAGAAAAAGCGTAAGAAGTAGTAGATGATTTTTTCCGAAAAGTTTATGCATGAGTTTATTTTCTAATTTTAAAAGTTTAATTTATATCTGATTATAACATTGAAAGCCTCAGATGGCTAACTATCAGGTAAACAACAACCCTTATTGTTTGTTTAATAAAAGGTTATCATTTTGTATGCCCGGTTCAAAAAAATCAGAGCCCAGGTTATCTAAAAAAGTTTGTCATTAGATAATTAAATAATTCCCCCGTTTAATATTTAAAAATTTTTAATAACATAATCAGCTTTATCTTTTAGTATATTTAATAACTAGATCGGGAAAAACTATGTTTTCTTTAGAAGTAAGATGGTATTTTTACAGAAAAGACTAAATAATGCGGATAGGAATACAGCATCATAAACGTCTCAAACCATTTAATGAAGAAATTAATATAACTATGAAAACTCCTAAAAATATTTTGGAAAAAGAAATATCGAAGTCCAGAAATATTCCAAAGATAATGGGTCCTATAGCTGTGCTAATTACCATTACTGTTATAAAAATGCTACGAACCCGGCCGATGATGTCTGTCCCGTAAATCTCAGCAAGCATAGAATCTTTTATTGTGCGGCCTGCTCCATGACCTAAACCCATAAAAGCTAATGATACTGGATAAACTAAAGGATGATTAAAAAATATAAGTACAGGTAACCCAATTAAATAAGGGACCATGAAATAGGGAAATAATTTCTTCCCGGTGTATTTATCAACAAAACCACCTATACCCAACACCCCAAGGGCATTTGCAATGGCAAAAGCAGAAATAGAGCCGGCAACCCACTCTGGGCTCCACCCTTTTGCATCGCCCAGTTTCATCTGGAAAAAGAAAATAGCAGTATTTGTAAATCCTACCATAAAAACCACAGGTATAATAACCCAAAACTTTTTTTCTCGCATTATTTTTAGAAGATTAACTTTCTTTTTGCTCCTGGATTCAGATGAAGTTTTCAACTCAAATTCGCGGATTCGTGCTTTTGAACGATTTAAAAGCAATACTGCTAACGGAATTACTATTAAAACACAGTTCAGAGCAGAAAGCTGTAAGGCACCGCGCCATCCTATTGTTCCAATAAGCAAAGTAATAAGCAATGGTAAAACAGCTTCACCAGCAGGATGTCCAGTACTGGCAATTCCAATAGCCTTCCCTCTGTTCTCATCGAAATACCTGGCCATACTAGAGACCGACGTATGAGTCATAAGACCTTGACCAAACAAACGTAAGCCATAAAAACCTATCACCACAAAAATCACATGATAAGAAAAAGAAAGCAATAACAAGGCTGCTGCAAGGCCAAGAACAACCATAAGACTATATCGTTTTATGGTCATCTTATCAAAATAGCCTCCAAGCCATGGTAAAGTAAAAGCGCTACCAATGGTTGCAACAGCATAAACAGACCCAAATTCAGTATTGGTAATATTGAGAAACTCTTCAATTGAAGGTACATACAGAGAAAGTAAAAATGTCTGGCCAAAGCTTGAAAAAAATGTAAACATAAGGCCAAACGCTAATAAACTGAAATTTTCTTTTACAAAT
>JBKGZD010000215.1:0-3226 GCA_046545795.1 Bacteroidales bacterium
TCCTCCCGGAGTCGGTTTCTATTCGTTATATCGTGAGCTATAAATGTTCAAACCCGGTTTTGGGAGGTTGTTTTTATTTCTATAGTGGTACTTTTTGATTGTGGCCCCGTCCGAACGGCGTCGTCCGGACGGGCAGGGATCCATCAAAAGCCGGACACGGTGACGCTGATGCAACTGATCAACACAGATAATAAAACAATCCTATAAACAATAAGGCACTGTCAATAAGACGATTGCGTAGTTTGTGTATAAGAAAGAAGGTCAGTAAAGAAAGTTTCAGGCAAAATTTGCCTGAAAACCAATGAGATATAAAAAATATCTTTAAAATGGAGAAAAAAACAAATAAAACTTCTTGATAGGAAGAAAAATTGTTATAGATTTGCAGCTCTTTTGATGGGAATTTCACGGGAGATAGTTAATTGACATATATTATAGGGGTTAATTGAAGTTCTTTTTTTGTTTTAGATGGGTTGTGAAAAATGACAAAAATTTTTTAAAAAAGTTTGTCATAAAGTTTGTAGAATAAAAAGAACGTTTTACTTTTGCACCGACTCAGTAGCTCAGTTGGTAGAGCATCGCCCTTTTAAGGCGAGGGTCCTGGGTTCGAGACCCAGCTGAGTCACCAAAAAGACAGTCCAATGGGCTGTCTTTTTTTTGTGCCTATCTTTTCATTTTTTGTATTAAAATATTTTGTTATTTATTGATTTATAGGAAACTATTGCTTAACTTACCTTTTTCTATAACCTAATTATTTAATCATGAAAAATGTTGGAAAAATGCTCATCTTATTGTGTTTTTCCTTAATAACCATTAATCTTCACAGTCAGGACTTTGAAGATTTTATAAGGAAATAAACTGATGCCAACGGGAAACTTTATATGCAACCCCTGGCCGATGCTTTTGGTGCCAATCTGAACAGTGGTTTATATCACAACGCCCGGATTGAGATAAATGGCTTTCAGTTCTATCTTGGTTTGACAGCTATGATGGCTTATATACCAGAAAATAACAAAACTTTTGAAGGAACTACCCAGGGATTTTTTTCTCCAGAACAAACTACCATTGTCCCGACGATTTTTGGTAATTCAGAAGTTGTTGAAGTTGCCGGGGATGACGGAACTACTTATACCTTTCCCGGAGGGTTGAACATTGATCAATTGCCTTTTGCAGCCCCAACGCTCAGTATTGGCTCTTTGTATGGAACTAATGCTACTTTCCGCTTTCTGGTAGCGGATATAGGGGAAGATTTCGGAAAAATAAACTTATTTGGATGGGGATTACGGCATAACATTAACCAATACTTTAATATTCTGCCAATTAATATGGCTGCAGGTTTTTATATGCAATCATTTAGTGTCGGGGATTTTGTTGATGCTAAAGCCTGGTTGTTTAATATTCAGGGTAGTTATAACTGGTCGTTACTAACCTTTTATGGAGGCATAGGTATTGAAAATTCAGGTCTGGATGTTAGTTACGTCTATGAAGAAGATGATACTGAGATTGCTTTTGATATGGAAGGTGCAAATAAAATCAGAGGAACCTTGGGTTTAACAGTGAACCTGGGGCCAGTAAAACTTCATACTGATTATACGCTTGCCAGTCAAAGCTTGCTGACTATGGGACTTGGTGTTGGAATAAACGATCGTTAACCGGGAGGAAAAAAATGAAGACAAAAATTATAAGCTGTTGTGCTGGTTTGGTATTCCTGCTGGCAGGTTGTGAAACAAGTTCGTTTTACTATGTGATGAATGTTTCGAATAATTTCGAATATATCGTGAATCATACAGGAAGATTTACTGAAAATTATGAAGTTTTAGCTTCTGAAGTGAATTCAGACCTTGATCTACCGGACGATGCCATCGTTAGAGGTGTGTTTATTGAAGCACTATCTATGAGGACAGAAACTCTTTCAGAAAATGAAGCTGATGGAATTAAACTTGATGGCTGGATAATGACAAATGAAACAGTACAATTTCTTGATGAATTTGTAATGCCTGTTGAACCAGGACAAAGTGATTTTATTCGATTGGGAAATCTTGTTACGGACGGAATTATAAAAATACAGGAAAGTTTCGAAGGTTTTATACTGGACGGGAATCCATCTTCTGTTGGTTTCCGGTTGGAAGGCGATTCTGATCCGAATCCCGGGGAAACAATAGATATGAATATCCTGATTGAGGTAACTCTGAGTGTTTCCTATGAGCTTGAAAGTGATGTTCCATGGTTTATGAAGGGAGGATGAAACGTCCATATGACCTGTAAAAAATTAAAAATAATCATATGAAACTCAGATTTGAATCATTATGGGAGTTTAGAATAGAGACATTGAGTACAGTGTCTCTATTTTTTAATTCATTCTTTTTTTTACATTATTTTTGCAGAGATTTAAATTTTGATAAATATGATTGAACCAGGAAAGTATCATACCTTAAAAGTGGTTAGGAGCAGTGATCAGGGATTTTACCTTACAAAGGGAGAGGAGGATGCTATCTTGCTGCCGAACCGATATACCCCCGCAGGTTTGCAAATTGATGATGAAATTGATGTTTTTGTTTACACAGATTCTCAAGGGCGCTTAATTGCTACAACTTTAAAGCCAAAACTAACACTGCATGAATTTGCTTTACTTAAGGTAACAAGTATTACGAGATTTGGGGCCTTCATGGACTGGGGAATTGCCAAGGAATTGCTTGTTCCGTTCAGAGAACAGGAGAAAAGATTGCAGGAGGGAGATTCGGCTGTAACATATTTATTTTATGATGAAGTAAGTGAAAGACTTGTGGGGTCAACAAAAATCAGGAAATTTCTGGATAATGAGGATATTTCGCTTGAAGTTGACGAGCAAACAGATATCCTGGTGTATGAGCAAACAGATATTGGATATAAGTGTATTGTAAATAACCAATATGAAGGAATGATTTATGAAAATGAAATATTCCAGCAAATTAATATTGGTGATAAATTAATTGCTTATGTTAAGAAGGTACGTTCAGACGGGAAAATTGATCTACAGATACAACAGCCTGGGTACAGTAAAGTAGCTCCCAATGCAGAGAAAATATTACAACATTTGAAGGCAAATAATGGATGGCTTCCGTTAACTGATAAGAGTGAACCTGAAGAGATTAAGGCAAAATTCAATATGAGTAAAAAGACATTTAAAAAAGCCGTTGGCTATCTTTACAAAAAACAGCTTATATCAATTGAAAATGAAGGTATTAAGATG
>JBKGZD010000216.1:0-3213 GCA_046545795.1 Bacteroidales bacterium
ACCCTGTGAAATACTCTGCTACGCAGAATTTCACAGGGTCATTCCTTGTTGGTTTGTGATACATTGAACTAAGAGTGAAGAATAAAATGGGATTCCAGGCTATCTTTGATACAGAATAGTTTTTGTGTTGATTTGGCGAATCAAGAATTTAAAAAATTAGCCTGTAATCAAAGATAAACCTGAAATCCCGAGTAATATCATTAGGATATGCTTAAATTTTTCTTCATTGACTTTATGGTATGTTTTATTCCCCAGCAATAAAGCAATTACAAATACCGGCAAAATATACAAAGCCATGATTAGTGTTTCCATGGTTAATATATCTGAAACAATCAGCATAGGGATTCTTAATGTATTAGTGACCGCCAATATTCCTATAAGGGTTGCTCTGAATATATTAGCTGAATCTACCTTACTGTAAACATACATTACATAGGTCGGACCACCTGCAGAAAACATACCGGAAAACATTCCCCCTGCGAGACCAAATAGTAAACCCAGTTTACCTGGTATTCGGATTTTCTTTTTATTAAAATAATTGTAGGCAATGAACAGAAAAATGAAGACACCGAGCATTTTTTTCAGAATCAGGGGATTACTTGTCTTTAAAATCAATATTCCTGCAGAAAGACCTATGAAAATCCCTATTGACAGCTCCAGTAAAGTTTTCTGTTCAATGTTGTGCCAGTTTCTATAAACCAAGATTACACTGAAAATAAGGAGAAAAACAGAGATAAGCGCTATGGCTTCTTGCATGGACAACACACTTAATAGCACGGGTACCGCAAAAAGGCTTGCGGCAAACCCCGCAATTGTCTGTACATAAAAACCTATGCCTATTCCAAGACTTGCCACAACTATATTTAACACTCCCATTCGTTTCCCTGTTTTTTACCAAAATTAATTAAGCATTTAATAATTTTGAGTATGTTTTTTTAGGCATTTGTTGATTAATTCTTTAGTTTTTAAATAAATTTGACATAATTCTAAAAAAATCAAACATAATGGATCGTTACAACAAAAAAATATTGGTTGAACTGCAGAAAAATGCCCGTATTTCTTATACTGACCTGGGAAAAAAGATAGGATTATCTGGCCCGGCAGTTAAAGAACGGGTGCAAAAATTAGAAGATGAAGGAGTAATTAAAGGCTATACTACCCGTCTTGACCTATCCAAACTGGGATATTCGCTAACCGCTTTCATTAATTTTAAAATGAACCCGGGAAATATTAACAGGTTCATAAACAAATTAAAAAACATGCCGGAAGTAATTGAATCGCACAGAATCACCGGGGGAGATAATATGATACTCAAAGTAGCATTAAAAGATACCCGTGAACTGGAAAAGTTAATAAATACATTTATCGAATATGGAGTACCCACTACTTCTATTATTCTTTCTACACCAATTGAGAATAAAATTCCAAAGCTTGATTGGGAAGCATAATCCTGGCAGAGGTAATATTTAACAAAATATATAAGAAAATTCTCCACATTTTCTTGTAAATTGTAAAATGAAATAATCCCAATTATGACCAAAATTATTAAACTTTATATTTTCCTGCTGATGATACCTTTTTTAAACTGCTGTTCTCCAGAAAAAAATTCCTTAAAAGTAGTTGAGAATGTTGAACTCGAAAAATATACAGGCACATGGTATGAAATAGCCCGTTTATCATGGACGTTTCAAAGGTAAAGAAAAGCAAAAGGTACTCCCTGCCCCTAACTTGCTTTCCACGGATATGCTCCCCCCGTTTTTCTCCACAAATTCCTTGCATAAAATAAGCCCCAGGCCTGTTCCTTTTTCATTGTTGGTGCCTTCTGTAGAATAAAGTGTTCCAATATCAAACAATTCACCAATTTTATCCCGGGGTATGCCCATCCCTGTATCATCGATAAAAACATTTACAAACTTCGCATTGCTTTCATTTTCCCGAGAGATGCTCATTGAAATTGTTATACTACCACCCATAGGAGTGAATTTAATAGCATTAGAAAGCAAATTTCTTAACACAAGCTCAATAGCCTCACCGTTAGCAAAAACATAGATGTCCCCATTAACACTAAAATTCACATCCAGTTTTTTCTTTGAAATATCGTCCTCCATTACTTTTACAACACTTTTAATCAAATCATTCAGCGGGATTTCTTCCGGTGTTAAATCAATCCTGTCAAGTTGTATTCGTGACCATGTGAGTAAGTTTTCCAGTAAATTGTATGTTTGACCTGATAAACGTGTGATATAATCAATATATTCCTTAATTTCTTCTTCATTAAGCTCCTCATAGTTTTCATCCACCAATTTTGCAAATTGCATCAAATTAGAAACAGGTCCGCGAAGGTCGTGTGCAAGCACAGTAAAAAATTTATCCTTGGTTTGATTTGCTTCCCTGAGCTTCTTTTCAGAGGTTCTTAAAACTTTCTCTGCCTTCTTAATTTTGGTTATGTCATTAACAGACACCACCTTATAAACAACATCGCCTATAATCAATGGACTCACTTTCACAGCCACTGGGAATACAGAACCATCTTTCCGAATGGCATTGAATTCATATTTTTCAGGCATTTCACTACTTACCTGGCTTTTTATAAAACGTTCATTCAAGGGTGTTATGAAAGTCCATACTTCTTTGTTCTTCACCTCTTCTTCAGTATATCCAAACATTTTCAGAACAGCTGGATTAACGTCAACAATTTTACCATTCCGGTGAATAAAAATCCCTTCATGTGTAACTTCTGCGAATCTCTTAAAACGTTCCTCACTTAATCTTAAATTTTCTTCTATAATTTTTTCTGCTGTTATATCCCTGAAAACCCCAAAAGTTCCCTCAAAGTTTCCGTTTTTATCGTATTTAGGAGTTGCTGTCAGATGAAGTATTTTTCGTTGTCCTGAGGGAGTAATTATCTCAGTTTCATATGTTGACCGCGTTCCCTGTGCTCTTAACTGAGTTTCTTTTTTCAGTCTATCAAACTCAGCAGGAGTAGTAAATTCATTTAATGATTTATTGACGAGTTTCCCTGGCTCTACCCCAAAAATCCTTTCAGCCGCCGGATTAGCAAAAGAAATCACTTCATTCGTGTCTGTAATCCCAATTCCTTCCCCTTGTTCACTGATTAACAGTTTATAATTCTCTTCACTTTCTTTTAGCTTTTTTTCAGCTTCATAAGTTGCTGTTATATCATATCCAACCTGCAGCTTAACAATGCTCCCA
>JBKGZD010000217.1:0-3188 GCA_046545795.1 Bacteroidales bacterium
TCATACTATTTTGAGCTGGTTTAATAAAAAACTCAAAGGAGAGCCACAGCAATGGAAAAACATGTATCCGGAAAAATATCTTAAGTAATTTTTATAAACATACCATTAGCGGGCGATTAAAACACACCTGTTTTGTATTGCTCGCTAATGGTATTTCCTTAAATTAAAGCACACAGCTTGCATACTTACTCACCAGCTAATTGTATTCTCAATTTTTTTTTTATTAATTTTCCGGCCTATATCAAACAAGGAATATAAAAAACTTAATATACCATTGGTTCTATGAAGAAAACACTTTATTTTATTATCACAATATCTTTTTTTGCTTTAAATGCGCATGCGCAAATGTACCTGAAGAAAGAAAACACCACACCTGAACAACAAAAAGAATATGCCAGGATAGACCTGATGCCGGACGACAGCCTCAGACTGGGATGGAACAGATATTTTAAACTATACAAAGAAACGGGCAACAGGGTCAACCTCTACTTTTGTAACAATTATGCCAATGAGCTCATAAGGCGACAAAATTCTTTTGACCCGTCACTATTCGGGCAACTTCGTGACATTGCGAGGCAAAATAAGGATACCATAAACGAAGAATACGCTACGATTTATGCTGAAGAAGCATTATATCATTTTTATAAGCGGAAAAAAGAAAAGTCACAAAAACTGAACGCAAAAGCTTATCGCATCTACAAAAAATCCGATATGGGATCATATCTTCCCCTCGTCAATATGGCCTATAAAATAGGTTATCTATACGAAACAATGACAGAATACGAAAAAGCACGTAAATATGCTACATTATGTATTGAAGATGCAAAAAAACACAACATTCCGGTGCTTGAAGCAGCCAGCTATATTACACTAACGAAAATGACCTCGGATTCTGACCCTTCTTTAGCTCTGGATTTAATCAAAAAGGGGTTAAAGATTGCCAACGAAAAAGAAGACAATTTTATAAAGGTAAAGGCCAATCTATACTTATATGCTATTAACCTATTAAAAAGAAACAACAAGGATAATCAGCAAATAATCAGCACGATTGACAGCGCCATGCGTTATGAAAAACTCAGTAAACACATATTAAGTCAGCCAGAGCTAAAGACACACAAAGCAATTGCTCTTAATAATATGGGTGAATCAAAAAAAGCCACTGAAATAATAGAGGAAGTTAAGATGCAATTGAACGATAGTGTTTATAAAAACTTATCGGAACACTATATGCATCTACAACAACTTGGAAATGCTTATGAGTGGATAGGAAATTACGAAGCAGCAAAAGATTATTATGAAAAGAGTGCCTATGAATATTTAAATAGTAGTTCGGATAAAGATTACAGGAAGTATTGCAAACTCATTAACGATATGCTTCCTGTCTATTTAGAACTTAATGAATACAGTAAATTTGACAGCACGTACAGAGAAAACAAAAACAAATTCTGGTACAATCATTCCCTGGATAGTGCAGTCAATAACCTAAACTATGCACAACTAAACTTATTATCGACGTACCTGAAGTTTGGCATACACCGTCTGTCGAAAGCTCCGGACGAGGAGTTCAAAACTGACTCCCTGATTACACTCTATGAATCTGCCAATAAAGTAGTAAATACGATCTTCACCCGCTTCGACTTCAACACCACAACCATAAACAAACATACTCATAATCTGAATGAATGTTCTGATCATATTTTCAACAGTGGCAAGGTTGAAAATATGACAGAAGATCAAAAGAAGAAAATCTGGCTGCTGGCTTCCACATCAAAAGCATTTGACCTGATCAATAAAAAATCTTTCAGGGATAATGAAGCTGAATCAGCGAAGTACAGAAGGCTGAAAGCAAGGTACAAGACTACTGACGAGTCCGATTCTCTTTACGACAAATATTTTGATGAATATATCGATTACGTTTTAGAACATCAGCTTTCAAATATCATCAGGAAAGACAATCCTTATGATCCACAAATGCTGGCAGAAAACTACAGAAAAACAAAAGCCTTGTTAAACAAAAGCAATGACGATTTTATTATAGATATTTACCGGACAGACTCAACGATTTCATTCTTTACCCTCTCGAATGGCAATTTAGATTATCACGACCTTCCCCTGGATCATGATTCCAGGAATGAAATGAGCAGACTGGTAAGAGATATCAAAACATTTAGCTACCAGTCAAATTCAGCATTCAAGGCGATAGAACAGAAAATGAATGAATTATTGAATAAAAAGGAGGGGATAACAAATATTAGTATCATCGCTGATGAAGAACTGCTCATGTTTCCATTTGAATTGGTGAAAATAAACAATGATTACCTAATAAAAAACTACCAGGTAAATTATCACTACTCTCCATTCTTGCTCTATGAATCGAAACAGAAAACACGGAATAAATTTGATGAGTTGCTCGCTGTTGCTCCTGTATTTAACAATTCTGATTCAAAAACAGCCGTTGCCCTGCGTACTGAGATGAAGGCTTTTGATGAACAAGAAGTAAATTCTGAAATATACAGGGATGAAAAGAGTCTAAAAAAATTACCCCAAACAAAAAATGAAGTAACAACTATAAACAAACTCTTTCAGAAGGGAGACAGAACAAGCCGGGTACTTTTAAACGATCAGGCTACAGAGAAATCCTGCCGGGAAAATATAAGCGATTATGACATCATCCATTTTGCTACTCATGGTTATAGCTCCTCAGAAAATTCCAGGCTATCAAGATTAATTTTATCCAGAGACACCAGCGCTTCTCAGGTTGATGAAAAGAATGATGCCTACCTTCATTTAAATGAAATATACGAATTGTCTCTTAATGCTGATTTGGTGGTTCTTTCTGCATGTAAGACCGGAAGCGGGAAGATCATTAAAAGTGAAGGCATCATGGCTCTCCCCAGGGGGTTCATTTATGCAGGCGTTCCAAATGTCATCGCATCGCTCTGGAAAGTGCACGATGAAAAAACCAAAGGGCTGATGGTAGCCTTCTACAAACACTTACTGGAAGGCGATGTATCTTATGCAGAAGCCCTCCGGCAGGCCAAGCTCGATTGTATTGAAAAAGGCTTTTCACCAATGGACTGGGCCGGTTTTGTGTTGATTGGAAGTTGATCTATTGGATGCACATACCTTGTTCCTTGTTTCATTGTTTTGGCGTTTTCGGGAGTAACCAAATTTTTAATTATCAGTAC
>JBKGZD010000218.1:0-3170 GCA_046545795.1 Bacteroidales bacterium
TTTTTAATAAATTTGTGTAGAAAATATTGATGCTTTGATGCTATTCAAACCCCTTAAAAAATCTTTAACCTATGAAGACAATCACAACCTGTATATTTGTTTTTGCACTGCTGTTCGGCTCATGTTCAGGAAATAAACAAACACAAAAAGAAAAGGATATTGAAGAAATTAAAGAATATCTCAATGACAACAACCTTGAAGCGGATTCAACTGCCTCTGGGTTATATTACATTATCGAAAAAAAAGGTTCAGGACCTAAACCGACTGATAATTCCACAGTAACGGTAGAATACACAGGTAAACTAACAAACGGTGAAATTTTCGACGAAGGATTGGAAACTTTTGCCATAAAAGACCTTATTCCCGGCTGGCAAGAAGGTCTGAAATTATTTCAGCAAGGAGGACGCGGGATGCTTCTAATTCCCTCTGAATTGGGTTACGGGGATAAAAAAACAGGTCAAATCCCTCCTAATTCTGTGCTTATATTTGAGATGGATTTAATATATGTTGAAGAATAAATATAGTTTATGTCCAAATTAGCAAAAAACCTGAAATCCTGCAAATTAGCAGGCAAAAATTCAATACAATACTAAAAAGACCTTAATAAATCCTTAAGGGTATTTTCTTTTCTGCGTGTATAATTTGATACATCAAAAATCTAACAAATCATGCAAAAAACTATCTTGGCTTTTACAATTTTCTTACTATTGGGGATATCCTGTCAAACCAGTACAAACTCCGATACAGGAAATAACACTAAACAATCTGAAGGTAAACTTTTTATCATCGGAGGAGGTAAAAAACCAGCTGCAATGCTCCAGGATTTAGCTGATATCTCAGGTATTAATGAAGAAGGATATACAGTCGTACTCCCTATGTCCAGTTCATCGCCCGATTCCTCAGGGATGTGGATCAAAGAGGATTTAAAGAAAGTGGGAGTTTCCAACATTCATATTTTTAATCTTCAGACTGAGGATGAAATGACTACAGAAAAATTAGATTCAGTGAAGAACGCTGGAATGATTTACCTCACAGGTGGGAGTCAAAAAAGATTTATGGAAATCGCCCATAATACCCCGTTAACAGAAGCCATACAAAATGCATATAAAAGCGGGGCAACAATAGCCGGGACAAGTGCTGGAGCAGCTGTAATGAGTAAGAAAATGATTACAGGTGATGAATTAAAACATCCGGAATACACAGGAAATTTCAGAACCATAGAAGCCAATAACATTGTTATCGAGCCAGGTCTCGGTCTTTTGGATAATGTTATCGTGGACCAGCATTTTATTGAACGAATGCGGATGAACAGACTAATATCCGCTGTGCTTGAAAATCCCGAACAATTAGGCATTGGAATCGATGAATCCACCGCTATTTTAGTTAAAGATAAAGAAGCAGAAGTTTATGGCGTTGGACAGGTATTGGTTCTGAAAAATACTGAAAAAGAATCAAAAGTTAAAGATGGCCTGCTTGGTGGCAAAAACCTGGAAACGAGCATATATTTACCCGGGGAATCTTTTAAAATAAAATAAAAATCATATTTTTGCCCCATTCTTTTTAAACCTTTAAAAGCTGATAAACATTAAAAAAGCAAACTTTATTATGTTTAAAAAACGCGCTATACCCCACACCTATGTTATTGTCTTTTTCATTATCGTTATTGCTGCAGTATCAACCTGGTTTATTCCCGGCGGGGAGTTCAACAGAGTTGAAAAGTCTTTACCAGATGGTTCTGCACGTACAGTGATTGAAACGGGTTCATTTGAATATGTAGAAAATGAACCTCAGACCTGGCAGGTATTTTCTTCAATTTTTGAAGGTTTTGTCGATAAAGCCAATATTATCGTATTCATTTTACTTATAGGCGGAGCTTTTTGGATTATGAATGCCAGCAAAGCAATTGACGTTGGGATCTACTCATTTCTAAGATTTACAAAAAAAATAGACCATTGGAAATTTTTCAGGATCTTCGGGGTTGACAATGTTATCATCACTTTTATAATGCTAATGTTTAGTGTATTCGGCGCTGTATTTGGGATGAGCGAGGAGACGATAGCATTTATTATCATCTTTGTACCACTTGCCATTTCAATGGGTTACGATTCTATTGTAGGGGTAGGAATGTGTTTTGTTGCGGCTGGACTGGGTTTTGCCGGAGCAATACTGAACCCATTCACAATTGGTATAGCCCAGGGATTATCAGACATACCTCTCTTCTCTGGAATAGAATATCGCTTTTTTGCATGGATCGTAATTAACATTGTTGGGATAGCCTATGTTCTGAGATATGCTAAAAAGGTAAAAAAACACCCGGAAAAATCCCCGGTTTATGAAGATGATGCCTATTGGAGGAATAAAAGCGACTCGGATGTAGAAAATATAAAATATCAAACCCCGAAAACTGCATGGGTTACCTACTTTATTATCCTGGGAGTTTTAATCACTTATTCACTGTTATTCCCCACAACAAAGATGACTGTGGGACATTCTTCAGCAATTATACCTATTATTCCTATTCTGACAGGATTGTATGCATTTACAGGTGTCCTCGGGTTAAGAAAATCTGTCCATTTCTTCATTCTGAATCTGCTCATGTACACTATTTTCTTCCTGATTGTGGGTGTAATGGGGTATGATTGGTATGTTATGGAGATAGCAACTCTTTTCTTTGCAATGGGCATCGCCAGTGGGATAGCCATGAACAGCAGTCCTAATGAAATCACTAAGTTATTCTTAGAAGGCGTTAAAGATATAATGGGAGCAGCTATGGTTGTAGCTCTTGCAGGTGGTATCATAATCATTTTACAAGACGGAAAGGTCATTGACACACTATTATACTATGTTTCAAAAGGGATGGCTGATTTTGGCAGAGTATCCTCAATTGGAATGATGTATGTATTACAGACCCTCATTAATATAGTTATTCCCTCCGGATCAGCAAAAGCCGCTTTAACAATGCCGATTATGGCTCCTTTTTCCGATTTAATTGGCATTTCCAGGCAAGCTACAGTAATGGCCTTCCAGTTTGGTGACGGATTCACAAACATGATTACTCCAACATCAGGAGTACTTATTGGCGTGTTGGGAGTGGCAAGAATCCCATACGAAAAATGGGTGAAATGGATAACACCATTTATGATTATCCTTATGATTCTGGGTTTCTTACT
>JBKGZD010000219.1:0-3161 GCA_046545795.1 Bacteroidales bacterium
ATTCGTACCAAAAAATACACGTCCTTCCCCGTCAAAATCCAACGACCTGCCGGTGGCATCTTCAGGTAAGGGATGCAGGTTCCAAACATTGCCATCATATTCCAACAGGCCATCTACGTTTGCAGCATATACAATCCCCCTTGAATCCTTTCCTATATCCCAGTTTTGTATGTGTGCATTATATTCTTCAGGTGTATAGTTGGTAAGAAACGGCTGACCCTTATCCGTGTTTTGAGTAATACCAAGCCACGAATATAAAGTGAAAAATATGATCAATATGATGTATCTGAAATTATTCAAAAGATTATTTCACGGGTTTATTGGTGGTTTCTTAATATCAACCAATCCCCGAACGTACAATTTAAGCAGAAAATCTTTAATTTTCATTTACCCTAAAGAGTTTGTACACATACTCCTATAATGCCGTTGTTTCGCTAATTGCATAATTTGTTGAAGCACCATAAACTCCTGCAATAATTCATAAAACTCAGAGTTATCGAATATTATAGTAAATTTACAAATTGATTTTCAAAATCTTTTTAGATAGTCTCATTTTACTATATCCAAAACCCCATCTTTAGTCATCTAATTTTAATTCGCTTTCCATGTCCAGAACAAAAAATAAAGCATATATTCCGACAAACTATCTGAAACCCTTACAACAGAAAATAAGTATAACAAATTAAAGGTTTGAATAATTTATAATAAAATAAAACAGGATAAAATTAGTTATATTGGTATAAAGAGAGAAGTTAAGGCGGGGTAAGATAACCTCAGTATTGTAAATTCCCTTGCAAATACTTAAACAAGAAAAAAATAAATTTGTAAATTAGTCGGTTTGCAGCTTTAATAACCGTTTAAAGGAGATATGGAAAAATGAATGCCTCAGTGAAAGAAGAAAAGTACATTATAGAGCAATATGAAGAACTTCTTCATGATTGCAACCAGTGTATGAATGAGGAGGAAAAAGAACTCATTCAACGGGCATTTCATTTGGCTTATAAGTTACATAAAGGCATCTACAGACAATCAGGAGAACCATATATTGTACATCCGATTGCTGTAGGAAAAATTATTAACAATGAAATAGGTCTTGGAGCAGATGCGATTTGTTGTGCACTTTTGCATGATGTTGTCGAAGATACGGATTGCACAATTGATGATATACGAAATGAATTTGGAGAAAATATAGCCAAAATCATAGACGGACTTACCAAAATTTCCGAAGCCTTTGAAGAGACCTCTTCCATCCAGGCAGAAAATTTCCGGAAAATATTGATGACTTTAACAGACGATGTGCGTGTTATTATTATCAAGCTTGCCGACAGATTACACAACATGAGAACATTAGATGCATTACCCCCTAATAAACAAATCAAAATTGCCGGAGAAACAATTTATCTTTATGCACCGATTGCCCAGAGATTAGGTCTTTACTCCCTGAAAAATGAACTGGAGGATTTAAGTTTAAAATACAGGCACCCGGCAAAATACCGTGAAATAGAGAAAAAACTGCAGCACACAGAAGACAAAAGAAAGCACGAGATTGAAAAATTTATTTATCCAATACGAAAAAAACTCGAGGAAGCTAATATAGATTTTGAGATAGTTGCAAAACCCAAAACTATCTATTCTATATGGAATATAATGCAGACTCAAAACATGACATTTGAAGAAGTGCCTAATATTTTGACAATCAGAATTGTCATTAACCCTTCTGAAGATAAATCGGAAAAGGCGCAATGCTGGGACATATACTCAGCCCTGACAGACATTTATATTCCAAAACCTGAAAGAATAAGGGACTGGATTAGCGCTCCTAAAGCAAATGGGTATGAAGCACTTCACATAACCGTCATGGGACCGGATGGAAGATGGAAAGAGGTTCAGATTCGAACCAAAAGGATGGATGATTTTGCGAAAAAAGGATTTGCAGCACGATGGAAGTATCAAAACGAACAGGAAAGAAATAATGAGCTGGACAAATGGCTGGAAAAAATCAGGGAACATCTTAATAAAAAACACTCAGATGTACTTGAATTTGTAGACGAATTCAGACTAAACTTATTTGAGTCAGAAATTTTTGTCTTCACCCCGAAAGGGGATTCAAAAACATTACCCCAGAATTCAACCGCTCTGGACTTTGCATACGAGGTACACACAGAAGTTGGAAACAAGGCTATCGGAGCAAAAGTAAATCATCAACTGGTTCCTTTAAGTCATAAACTGCAAAATGGAGACCAGGTAGAAATTTTAACATCAAACAAACAGAAAATTCAAAAGGAATGGCTTAATTATGCGCACACGGCAAAAGCAAAAGCAAGTATTACAAACGCCATAAAATCAGAAACAAAAAACAGAATTCAAAAAGGAAAAAGGGAACTTGCCAAAAAACTCAAAGAATATAATCTCCGCCCTAATGCCAACCTCTTGAAAAAAATTATGGACTCTTACGATGTAACCTCCAAAGAGGAACTCTATAGTAAGATTGGGAGCGGCATAATCAAACTCGACGAAATTGAGAAAATTATAAAAAAACATTCCCGTAATAAATTCATACGATATTGGGGGCTCCAAATTACAAGGTCGACCAGCAAAGCCAAAAACAAAAAAGAAACATCCATAGAGGCACCCCAGGACAAGGAAAAGTTCAGCTATAAATCGCCTTATATACTAAAAGAAAATATTTCAAAAAACGATCTTCCTTACGAAATAGCTCAATGCTGTAATCCAATTCCCGGTGATGAGGTAGTTGGATATAAAAAACCAAATTCAGACATTATTATTGTACATAAAGCTAAATGCCCGAATGCAATAAAATTAATGTCAAGCCAGGGACAGTATATTGTCCCCGCCAAATGGAAAACCCACAAAGTGTTGTCCTTTCTTGCATCCTTAAAAATCAAAGGCATTGACCGCATTGGAATTGCAAAAGACATTACTTCTCTCATTTCAAATGAACTAAACGCTAACATCAGGCACCTGAACATCAATGCCTATGATGGAGTTTTTGAGGGTGATATAGAATTATATGTTCACAATGTTTCCGACCTTAATAATTTAATTCTGAACTTAAGCAAAATAAAGGGTGTTGATTCCGTAAAAAGAATAGAAAAAATATAAACCGCATTCAATAAAAAATCCGGAATGGGGGATTCAGA
>JBKGZD010000220.1:0-3126 GCA_046545795.1 Bacteroidales bacterium
TGATCCTGGTGCTTCAAATTATCGGCTAGCTTTTTAAACTTCGAACAGTTAAAGTTTTTCTTTCTCCTGAATGCGCCTATGTATTTGATTTCAGCTTCAAAATATCCATCTCTCTTAAAAAGTTTACTGCTTTTTCAATTTCTTTGTACAGAATTTTATCATTATCTACAAATTTCACTTCTTTTCTTAATCCTTCCACAATTTTTTCGAGGATTTCCGAGCTTTTCAATGGTCTTCTGAACTCAAGAGCCTGAGCCGCGGTAAAAAGCTCAATTGCCAGTATCTTCTCAAGGTTATTCACTACCCTGTATACCTTGGTTGCTGCATTAGCTCCCATACTGACATGATCCTCCTGTCCCTGCGAGGATTCAATAGAGTCCACTGAAGCCGGTGTTGCCAATTGCTTATTTTTACTTACCAGGGATGCGGCAGTGTATTGAGGAATCATAAATCCTGAATTTAATCCGGGACTGGCAACAAGGTATGAAGGTAGTTCGCGTTTCCCGGAAAGCAACTGGTATGTTCTTCTTTCAGATATACTACCCAGCTCAGCCAAAGCAATAGCAAGAAAATCAAGCGCCAATGCAAGAGGCTGTCCATGAAAATTCCCCGCAGAAATAACAATATCCTCTTCCGGTATTACCGTGGGATTATCTGTCACTGCATTTATCTCATTCAAGACAACTGCTTTAACATAATTAAGAGCATCTTTGGAAGCTCCATGTACTTGCGGAATGCACCTGAAAGAATACGGGTCCTGTACATGAACTTTTTGCTGTTTAATTAACTCACTGTCTTGCAGTAGAGACCTGAATCGCCGTGCTGTTTCCACCTGTCCATTCTGTTTTCTCAGTAGATTTACCGCTTCATTAAAAGGCTCTATACGTCCATCGAATGCATCCAGCGATATAGCACCCACAATATCAGCCTGTTCAGAAAGCCTGGAAGCCCTAATCAAACAATGCGTTGCAAAAGCACTCATGAACTGTGTGCCATTCAGAAGAGCAAGCCCTTCTTTCGACCGTAACTCGATTGGTTCCCAGTTGAATTTTTCATAAAGAACATTAGTTTCAGTTTTTTTCCCCTTATAATGTACTTCCCCTATCCCGATAAGCGGAAGCGACATATGAGCCAGCGGCGCCAGATCACCTGAAGCGCCTAAGGAACCATATTCATATACTACCGGCAATATATCATTGTTAAAAAACTGAATTAATCTCTCTACAGTCTCCAACTGAACTCCTGAGTGGCCATGTGAGAGCGCATGAATTTTTAACAAAAGCATCAGCTTAACAATTTCAGAAGGTATCTCATCACCAGTTCCACAGGCATGGGACATGACTAGGTTTTTCTGCAAAGTACCCAAATCTTCTTTTGAAATGGAGCGGTTATATAATGAACCAAATCCCGTGTTTACTCCATATATCGGTTCATCCGAATTTAATACTTTTTCATCAAGGTATTTTCTGCAATACTCAATACGTTCTATCGATTCTTTTGATAATTCAAGTGTGTATCCCTCCTTAATAATTTTTTCAATTGTATCAAAAGTCAGTGTTTCCGGGGATATATAGTGTACTTTTGCCATAAAAATTATCTTTTATCAATAAGAATTAGTTATAATTGTTCTTGTTGCAAATCAAACCATATGAAACATTCAGATATATTAGGAAGAGCATTCTATTGTTCAATAAGACAATTTATTGATCAACTCATCCAGAGTTAAATTACTCTGCTCTCCTGTTTCCATATTTTTCAGTGTAATTCTATCGTTCTTAATCTCATCTTGTCCGACAATTGCTACATATTTTATATTCAGGTTGTCGGCATAGGAAAATTGTTTCTTCATTTTTGCAGTGTCAGGATATAACACAGCTGGTATATCATTGTCCCTGAGAACCTGGATATATTTTAATGCATGCTTGACTTCCTCTTTTCCAAAGTTCACAAACAAAATTTTAGAGAGGGATTGCATACCTTCAGGAAATTTATCCAGTTTTTCCATAACATCAAAAATCCGTTCCGCACCAAAAGAAATACCAACACCTGAGACATCGTTTAATCCAAAAACTCCTGTCAGATCATCATATCTCCCTCCCCCACAAATACTACCTATCTCAATTTCCCTGGCTTTAACTTCAAAGATAGTCCCTGTATAATAATCTAACCCTCTTGCCAGCTTAGGATCAAATTCAACTTCATTTTTAAGCTCAACACTTTCGAGGAAATTGAAAATTTCTTCAGTCTCTTCTATTCCTTTTTCGCCAGCAGGTATTCCCGAAAATATTTCCTGTAATGATTTTTTAGTTTCAGACAAGTTATTGTCTTCTAAACGAAGAAAAGAATCTATCTTCTCTACAGCAGATTCATTTATTCCCCGTTTTTTTAAATCCTCCTTAACTCCTTCAATACCAATCTTATCCAGCTTATCAACAGCTATGGTAATATCCGTGAATTTATCGCTACTTTCCAGGTAATCAGCCAGGCCTTTTAATACTTTACGGTTATTAATTTTTATCGTCACTTTTAAATTCAAAGCTGTAAAGACTTCATCAATTATTTTAATGAGTTCAACCTCATTTATCAATGAATCGGAACCAATTACATCCACATCGCACTGGTAAAATTCGCGGTAGCGTCCTTTCTGAGGCTTATCAGCCCGCCAGACCGGTTGAATCTGGTATCGTTTAAATGGAAAGGTTATTTCACCCCTGTGTTGAACAACAAACCGCGCAAAAGGCACTGTCAGGTCGTACCTCAATCCTTTGTTTGATATTTTTGGTGTAAGCACTTTTAAGTCTCTGGATAACAGATCATCTTCGGTAGCTTTTGAAAGATAATCACCAGAGTTTAAAATACGAAACAAAAGTTTATCCCCCTCTTCACCATATTTGCCGGTTAATGTGGAAATATTTTCCATAGAAGGAGTTTCCAAAGGTTGAAAGCCATATTTTTTAAATACTTTTTTGATCGTATCAAAAATATATTCCCTTTTCACCATTGTTGCCGGCGCGAAATCCCGGGTTCCTTTTGGTATTGAAGGTTTTACCTTAGCCATAATGATTAAGTATTTTTAAATTATGCAAAGATAGAATTTTAAGCTGAAATAATGACAATTATTGTATG
>JBKGZD010000221.1:0-3100 GCA_046545795.1 Bacteroidales bacterium
ATTTTAAAATTCTTATTATCCTGATGTTAGTAACATTATTTTTTAAATTCTTTCACTTTATTTTCAAAAAATTCAATTCCTTTTTTGCTTGCTATACCACGTATATGATATTCCATCATTTCAGTAATAAATTCTTTTGAGGTAAGTTCTTCAATAGAAAACATCTCATTGGCAAAACTATTTTCAATCCGGCTAACATGAACCCGGGATATGATATCCTCATTCAATTCACTGCGGAATAATCCTTCCTTTTTACCTTTCTTAATATTTGCCAGCACCGCCTGATACATATTGGTCCTCCTGTGTTTCCTTACTTTTTCATATTGCTGCGGATAGTACTTTCGTAAATCATATTCCATTGACGGGTTGTAGTTCCTTAACATCTCAATAACATATTCATTGACTTTAAAAAGTTCCTCAATTGCATTGTGCTTTTCCTTCTGGATTTCCTGCACAGTACACAACCGTTGCCCAAGTATATAATCAACGAAATGACTTACTAGTTCAATTTTATTTTCAACATACTTGTACAAAGTTTTCTTGGATATACCTAATTCCCTGGCGACGTCATCCATGGTTACACTCTTTATCCCATACTGAAGATATAAAGCACTTACCTTTTCAATTATAAATTTAAATTCTTCATTCATAGAACTCATCTTTCCTCCGGTTTAGTTGATTTATCAAAATACCTGCATCACTTTTGAGGTATGAAAAGCTAACTTATTAACCTGGGTTCAATGCAACACATAATAAATATCTGAATCCCAATTTTCTAATTACTGCATTATTATGTCAAACTCACACTATTAACAAATTGCTTGCCGCAAATATAATAAAAAAGAATACTCAGGAAACGTTTTTATGATAAAAAGTTTCCTGGGTTTTGTCATGTTATTTTATAATATATAATTAAGCCTTTGTATTTCAAAAAGAAACACAAATATTAACAACAAACAATCAAATGAAAAGATGGTTTTGTTAAACTTTTTATTCTATTTTAGATCATTCATAACAGAACTAAAAAACAAAATATGCTTAAACTAAACGGTATTTATACACCCCTGCCAACTTCTTTTGACTCAGCAGAGGAGCTCTCAGTAGATAAAATAAAGGAAAATATAAAAGAACTAAGCAAATATGAACTTTCAGGCTTCTTAGTTTTAGGTTCTAATGGAGAGTTGGTTAATCTGAATGACAAAGAGAGGGAACAAGTATACCAGGCTGCACGTGAAGCAATTCCACCAGAAAAGGCTTTTCTGGCAGGTACAGGATGTCAATCCACCCGCCAGACTATCGAACTAACAAAGAAGGCAGCAAATGCAGGAGCAGATGCTGCAGTAGTCTTGAATCCTTTTTACTATAAAGGCTTAATGACAAAAGAAGCGCTAAAAAGTCATTATTTTGCCATTGCTGATGCAGCAACAATACCCATAATTATTTATAACATGCCGGCTAATTCAGGATTAGATATGGATGCAGATACCATAAAAACCCTATCCAACCATAAGAATATCCTGGGACTTAAAGACTCCGGAGGAAACATAACTAAAATGGGAGAAATTAAAACAGATACGGAAAGTGATTTCCAAGTCCTGGCAGGTTCTGCCGGCTTTCTTCTCCCGGCTTTATCTGTTGGCGCTAAAGGAGGAATCCTGGCATTATCGAATATTGCCCCACAGGAATGCATTGACCTTTATAAAAATTTCATGGAAGGAAAAATACAGGAAGCCAGAAAAATACAACTGAGAATAATAAAATTAAACAATGCAGTGACCAGAAAATGGGGAATACCGGCATTAAAGGAAGCCATGAATTACAAAGGTTTATATGGAGGACCTGCCCGTCAGCCACTTTTGCCGGTTAATGGAGAAGTCAAAGAAAAAATTCACAATTTAATGAAAGGAGTTAGTAACCACACATAAACAAAATATCCATGAAGTCAAGAAAATTATTAATGATCCCCGGACCAATAGAATTTGAGCCGTCTGTACTGCAAACCATGAGTACACCCACAACCAGTCATGTTGCCCCTGACTTTGTACAATCTTTTGGCAATGCCTTAGACATGATGAAAAAGGTATGGCTTGCACCATCAGGACAACCTTTCATCATACCAGGCTCTGGAACTTTGGCGATGGACATGGCAGCAGCAAACCTGGTAGAAAAACATGACAATGTGCTGGTAATTTCAACAGGATATTTCGGTGAAAGATATGCCGACCTAATGAGACGTTATAGCGACCAGGTTGACGTATTAAGAGCTGAACGGGGAAATATTGTTCCTCCCGGAGAAATTGAAAAGCAGTTAAAAGAAAAAAAATACAAAGTACTTGCTTTTACCCATGTAGATACTTCAACAGCAGTAAAAAATGATCCTGTACCTATTGCAGAGTTAGGGAAAAAATATGATGTGCTAACTATACTTGACGGAGTGTGCTCAGTAGGAGGAGAAGAAATGCGCCAGGAAGACTGGGGTATTGATATAGCATTTACAGCTTCGCAGAAAGCCATTGGAGTTCCCCCCGGACTCGCTCTATTAGTAGCATCTCCCAAAGCCATGGAAAGCTGGAAGAATAGAAAATCACCAGTACCAAACTATTATGCGGACTGGAGTAACTGGCTCCCGATTATGCAAGCTTATGGAAACAGAACCCCGGCATACTTCGGTACACCAGCCGTTAACCTTGTGCTGGCACTGGAAGAAAGTCTGAAAATTATCCTGGATGAAGGAATGGAAAAAAGATTCAGACGACATGAAAAAACCGGCAAAGCCTTCCGGAAGGCAATGAAAGCAGCCGGGCTGAACATGATCCCACAGGAAGAAAAAGTTTCAGCCGATACGTTATCTGCTGTTTTCTTTCCCGAAGAAATAAACGGAAAAGATTTTCTCCAAAAGGTGTCAGAAGAAGGGATTATGCTGGCCGGCGGATTGCTTGCGGATATTAAAAGCAAATATTTCAGAGTAGGACACATGGGAGCAGTTAGCCGCAACGACCTACTGGCAACTATTGGTGCCGTGGAATATGCCTTAAAAAATTCCGGCTATAACATTGAACCGGGAATTGCACTGAAAGCAGCTCAAGAAATACTCGGGTAG
>JBKGZD010000222.1:0-3098 GCA_046545795.1 Bacteroidales bacterium
AAAACTTTGATGCCAAGCCGAACACCCGTATTTTGTATATAGTCTGTTCTGGTGTGTTTTTTATTCTTCAGTCTGCTCGATACGTTTGTGCCTAATCCGTTTAAAAAGATCTCCATTTCGGTATCTTTCCGCTTCCAAATCATAATCATCCTGCAATCCAAGCCAAAATTTAGGTGTGTTGCCAAAAAAGGCACTTAATCTTAATGCTGTATCGGCTGTAATTCGACGTTTTCCTTTTATTATCTGAGAAATCCGTGTCTGTGGAATACCAATTTCTTTCGATAATCGATATGCACTTATCTTCATCGGATCCAGGAATTCCTCTTTTAAAATCTCGCCGGGATGTATATTTGGTAATTTATCCATTTTTCAATCCTCCTATTTATGATAATCTATAATCTCAACTTCATGGGCATGATCATTTTGCCACTTAAATACTATTCTCCATTGATCATTAATTCGAATACTATAATAATCTTTTGCCTTTCCCATTAATCTTTCCAATCTATTGGAAGGGGGAATTCTTATGTCGGCTATATTTTGAGAGTTATTCAACATTCTCAATTTTCGGCGTCCAATTTTTTGAATTTCCATTGGAATCTTTTTAACTCGATTCCCCTGCCATATGTTTTCTGTATCCTTTGATCCAAATGATATAATCATGCTTTCATCTTACGTTACTAACGTCAAAAATAAGTATTTTATTTCAGTTTTACAAATAGTGCTTATCGGTCTCCAAAAATACACCATAAACGTAAGTATAAAAACAATTGCATTTATCCAACCTTGTTGGGATATAAACCACAATTGCCTTTATCTTTATTATAACATAACCGATGTACCATTGTATCTGCCTGATTTAAGGAAGATATATACAAATGGTTTATATTTGGTTGTTTAAAGTTAATCATTTTCCATGAAACAGATGGTTATTTTCCTGTTTGTTTTTAAGAAGTTATTATCTGCATGTTAATAGAACAGTTTAAAGAAAACAAGGCGTATGTGCAGAAGCTCCCAAGCCTAAGTCTTTGACTCAGCCTAAAAACAGTGCCTCAGAACTCCACCTTATAGCTGATAAATGGCACCGGGCTGGTAAAGAAATCATTTTCTACCTGTTGTTCTTCCAGGTTGTATATTTTTCCCGTGTATTGTTTTCCTACAATGTTTTTCACTTGCAGGGAGAAGATGGATGAGGCATTGGTCCCGTTGATATGATAGTTTACGGTTAGGTCGGTCATGTCCTCTAAATTTGAGTTTCTGTATGTGAACGGTTTGTTCTCTGCGTATACAACCATTCCCTGTAGTTTTGTGGCTGCGTTATCCACCGGGTGGTGCCAGTAGGGGCCCATGAATGTGAATTTCAGATTCAGGCTGAGCATGTTTTTATGATTAATTACCCATTCCTTGCCTCCGAGAAGATTCACTACATAGCCACCGTCATACCTCGTACGGCGGGTAACATCATCGCCTCCAGTATATTTTGAATCATAAATGGAAGCCGTGGTCATAAAGTAGAGTCCGTTTTTAAGAAACCGCTCGATGGTGATGCCTACACACATGTTGTTTCCTATACCGGTATTTTTAAGTTTTTTATCGAAAGTCCAGTCGCTCATGAAGTTGATCATGGAATAGGCTGTTCCATTGACCACCGGGACGTCATAGAGGTGTTGGTAGTAAGGCTCAATCTTCATTCGCAGGTTCTTTGTAATTGACCAGTCGTAGCCCAGCACAAAGTGATTTGCGCGCATGCGTTCCAGGTTTTTGTTGGGGTGGTGGTGTTATTCGTACCCTTTCTCATGGTGTTCATGCCCATTGTGGTGACCGGATTCTTCATGATTATGTTGTTTTTCCATTCCTCCCTGTTTTTATATGGCAGAAAGTAAATTTTCCCTGTCCTTGTTTCTTACTGTTTTTTATTCTCCACCGGCAATCCCAGTGTTACCCAACTGTGCATACCACCACGGTAATACAATATTTTTTCGGGCGGATAACCAGCCTCCAGTAAATTACGGATGGCTGTTGGCGATTGCGGACATTGCGGCCCGTTGCAGAAAAAAATGGAAGGCTGATCGCGATCCAGTTCATTCATTCTTTCGGTTATCTCATTGTGCGGGATATTTTTTGCCCCGGGAATGGTTGAAACATTATAAAACTCAGGAGTTCGGGAATCAATTACCGGCAGTCCTTTTTCCTGAAATTCGTTCATCTCTATTTCATCTACGGTACGTACACCTTTTGCCACCTTTAATGGCTGTATGATTCCCCATGTGGTATCTACCAGAACTAAACCGGCTTCGCCTTTCACTGGTTGCGGAATCATTTGATTTTCGGTCCTTTTAGGAATTCTTTTTTCATTAATATCCATAATCTCGTTTTTATAATGGGTTACTCGTTTACAGTTCTTCTAATGCTTGTTCGAAAGTGTTTTTTGTTGATTTTTCTTCGGCATATTCAGTAGACTTGTCCGGAATAGTATCAACTTTCTTGTTTTCTTTTTTTCTTAAGCCAAATATTTTTTTTAAAATGTTCATTGTGTTTTATTTAAAGATAGAACAAAACGTCAGTCCGTCTAAAACCTACTGTTAAATATTTCGTGTTTGCACTTTTTTAGTTTGTTTTGTAAAGATAAAAGAAAATATTGTTCGATCAGATTATTTTGGTAAAAACTTAGGAGAAAAGCATTTAAGAGCCGGAATAAGCCCCAATACTGGTTTAACCTGACGGCCGTTTCGCCGTGCTCTATTAAAATCATTGTTATGATGTTGGAGGTAAGGTACTAACCTTTCGGTAGAAATAATCCGCTCGATTGCTTTTCTATCCATATTTTTTGTATATTCGCAAATAACGTCCCGGTTATTCCTCTCCTAGTTTTTTTGCTGGTGATGAAGCCGGGTTTTTTGTTTCTATTCGTTATTTCTTCCCTCAAAGGTAATCAATCTCTTTATTTTGCAAGTTTTTTAAGATGCAATCTTTCGTCCAACTATTGGCGGCAAACGAATAGCTGCGCCGTGCGGGTTTTTTGGAGACGCGTTCTTATCCCCCCGGCACAAAATTTTGCTAAAGCCTACACCTTAGAAGCTGGAAGCCCGCCCGCATAT
>JBKGZD010000223.1:0-3086 GCA_046545795.1 Bacteroidales bacterium
TAATGTTATCTTGGTTTGATAATGCCTAATCCTGAAGAATTGGTTTGAACCTTTTCAGGATCGCCACTGTATCTGATTACTCCCATGCCACTCATGTCAATTTTAACAACTTCACTGGCGAAAATTTCTGCCTTGCCAAACCCGCTGAAATCGAGGTAAAAAGCCCGGCTTTTTAAATATTCAGTATCTACATTTGATGCTCCCGACATATCCATTACAACATAATCTGCCTTACCTTTTATTTCAGCATTTACGGCTCCACTAAAATCAGCCAGGAGTTTTTCAACTTCTATATCCATATCTATATCAGCTGCTCCTGATATATCTAATGTCAATTTTGGTGATTTTAGAATGTTCTCATTATCCAGTTTAACGGCACCCCCTGTTTTTATATTCCTCAACTCATTAATGTTAAGATATACTTTAACTTTCCATTTGTCATCTTCATATCTATCCCTGTCAGTTTTGATGAATAATGTACTGTCTTCCTGGCTAACTGTTAAACGGTCAAAAATATCTTTGTCCGCTGTTATTCTTAATGATTCAGTATCACCTTGAGTCAGGTGTACCTCACATGCCAGGAGTAGGTCTATCTCCCTGATATTGCTTATCTCGTATTCTTTTTCATATTTCTTGTTTTCAGCATAGCTGTTTATGCCCTGGGTGTCCGTAGTAAAACCCATTATCATAATTATTACAGCTATAATAGAGTTTTGTAATTTGTCCATAGTTTTTATATTAAGTATTTAGATTCTAAAAAGAACATTGGGCAGAAACAGCTTTTATTTCAGGGGAAATAGTCTGTAAATTGCACGTTCCTGCCCAGTTTGATTATCTCTTAAAGTACAACTTGTTTAACATTTTCAGTAACAATTTGTCCATCGAAGAGTTGTACTATTCTGTGTGCTTTTTCTGCATCAGAAGGAGAGTGGGTCACCATTACGATTGTAGTTCCTTCACCGTTAAGTTGTTGAAGAAGACTCATAACTTCCTCTCCGTGAGCTGAATCGAGGTTACCTGTAGGCTCATCAGCAAGAATTAATTTTGGATTGGCAACAACGGCTCTTGCAATTGCTACTCTTTGCTGTTGTCCACCTGAAAGCTGCTGTGGAAAGTGCTTCTTCCTGTGTGACATTTTCATACGTTCCAGCACTTCCTCAACACGGCGCTTTCTTTCAGAAGCGGGCTTGTTTAGATATAAAAGAGGCAATTCAACATTTTCAAATACATTTAACTCATCAATCAGGTTAAAACTTTGAAAAACAAATCCAATGTTGGATTTTCTTAAATTTGTGCGTTTTTTCTCAGTATAGTTTGATACTTCATAGTCGGTAAAATAGAGTTCACCGGAAGTAGGGTTGTCTAATAAACCAACGAGATTAAGCAGGGTTGATTTTCCACACCCGGAAGGACCCATTATTGCAACAAATTCGCCGTTTTCTACTTCCAGGTTTACTTTGTTGAGAGCCGTTGTTTCGACTTCATCAGTTCTGAATACTTTAACAAGGTTTTTTGTTCTAATCATGGTTTCTGAATTTTAGTGTTAATATTTTTATTATCATTTGCTTCAATTTCTGAGTTATTAATTGCTACTATTATCTAATTTTTCAACATTAGTTTATCCGCTTCATTAAAGTTTTCATAACTAGAGACGATAACTTTTTCTCCGGGCTGCAAACCTTCTAAAACTTCGTAATATCGTGGGTTTTGTCTTCCTATACGTATTTCTCTCTTATAAGCAAAGTCTCCTGATTCATCTACCACATATACCCATTGGCCACCAGTACTCTGATAAAATCCTCCCCGCGGAATTAATATTGCATCTTTTGATTCTCCAAGTTCCAGTTTAATACGGAATGTTTGTCCAATATTCAAATTTTTAGGCTTGTCATCTACAAATTCCATATCTACTGTAAATTTCCCCTGCTCAACTTCCGGATATTTTTTTGTAACTTTCAGTTTGTAATTGTTACCTGTATAACTAAAGTTAGCTGGCAACCCGATTCTGACCCTGGAGATGTAATGTTCATCAATTTCTACAGCTAATTTGTGATCGTCCAGAATATTTATTTTTCCAATGCGTGTCCCGTAGCTTATTACTTCACCCAATTCCGGTTGTAATGATGCTAATTCACCGTCTACCGGGGCTTTTATTTTTAAATTATCAATACGCTCTCTTACAATCTCACCACTTTCCTGCAGTCTTCCTATCGTTTGTTCTATTCTTGCTGTCTGGTTTGCTCTGAAAATTGAATCTTTTTTGACTGCCTTTTTAAAAAGCTCCAACTTCTTGAGTGTCGCATCATATGCTTCCTGGGATTGCTTAAATTCTTCATGTGCAATATGTTCGTTATTGAAAAGTTTTTTATTGTTTTCATATGCTCGTTTCTGTTTGTCAACTTCTTTTCTCAGGTCAATTAAATCCCGCTCATAATTTAGACTTCTTTGTTCCATATTAAGCATGGTTTCCTGCAGTCCGTTAATAGACCTGGTAATTTGTGCTTCGTTATTCGAAATATCAAGAATTAAGTTGCTGTTGCTAAGCCGCATAATAACATCACCCTGCTTTACCTTGCTTCCTTCGTCTATAAGTATTTCTTCAATCCGTCCACCTTCAATTGCGTCAAGATAAATTGTATTGATGGGCTTTACTGATCCAATCACAGCTATATAATCTGTAAATTCTTCTCTTGTAATGGTTTCAATATTTATTTTTTCTTTGCTGACATTCAATTTTGAACTTTTATCTCCGAAAAAGATGTTATAAACCACCAAAAACACAACTATACCTATAAGGAAAATCCATAAGTTTCTTTTGCTGAATAATGTTTTCTTTTTTTCTATTGCTCTGTCCATAATAGATTATTTTTGTTTTGTTGTTAAATTATCATTTTTTATGCCAAATCTATTAAAATATTGATATTAAGTATTTTGAGTAGGTGTTTGTTTCGTTTAGCAGTTTTATTCTGTTCGATTGTGAAACAACAGGAGTACGAATTCGGACAGAAAGATAAAAGCCGGAAAGAACGTAGGAGCGATAGAGCGATTGAAAAAGGAGTCCCCCTACAAGCTGGCTTTTTTCTATA
>JBKGZD010000224.1:0-3083 GCA_046545795.1 Bacteroidales bacterium
GGTTCTTCCCACCACCATCTCCCGGCTCGGATATCTTCTCCGGGTTTTATAGCCCTGGTACATGGTTCACAACCTATACTAGGATATCCTTTGTCATGTAATTCATTGTAAGGTACATTATTTGCTTTAATATAATCCCACACATCTTTCTCAGACCAGTCATATAAAGGATTAACTTTTATCATTTTGTTGGTTTCATCCCATTCAACAGGTTTTAAGTTAAGCCTTGTAATAGATTGTTCTCTTCTTAAACCCGCAATCCATATGGTATATCCCTCTATTGCCCTTTTAAGAGGCTCTATTTTTCTAAGATAACAACATTGTTTTCGATTGGCCACACTTTCATAGAACAAATTAATCCCTTTTTCCTGAACCATCTGTTCTACCTGCTTATAATCAGGGAAGTATATATTTATTTTAAGATTATAATGTTTGCTTGTCTTATCAATTAATGTATATGTTTCCGGGAACAATCTACCGGTGTCGAGGGTAACAAATTTGACTGCTTCTTTATCTTTCTTTACAATCATATCTGTTAAGACCTGGCCTTCGGCACCCAGTCCGGTTGAAAATACAATATCCCTTTTGTAATTCTCCAGGAAATAGCTTACAATCTCCAGTGCAGAAGCTTGTTCCAGCAACTTGCGTAATTCTTGCACTTTTTCTTGATTCGCCATAAAGAAAAATTTTAAATTAATACGTAACAGTAATTGTAATAATGAAAAGCAAATATAGACATATAATTTTTTTTTGCAACAAATTCAATATAAAACTTGTTCAAACCGGGGCAGTTGGACTTTAGATTTGTTAGCTTTTATAATCTACTAATCAATGCATTAAAATCAATTAACTAAATCATCCGGGAAAATTTAGAATGAACCTCTAAGGTTAAAAGGTTTAAAAATTAATTGATTATATTTGCAACCTTTATAGATAGAGTGAATATTTCTATAATATTATATGTAAAATCAAAAAAATTAATAAAATGAAACAATCGATACTGCCTCCCCACGGAGGGAATGGTTTAGTCAACAGAGTTATCCCTGAACTAGAAAGAGAAAACCTGGTAAATGAAGCAGAAAATTTTAAAACTTACAAAATTTCAGATGCAGACCTGTCTGTTTTCTACAGAATGGCTGACGGCGCTTTGTCACCACTTGAAGGTCCTATGAACCAGGATGAATTCAACAAAGTTTTAGAAGAAGAGGTTATTGAAAGAAATGGCAACAAATATGCATGGACAATCCCTTTAGCATTCCCAATTGCCAAAGAAGAAGCTAAAAAATTAGAAAAAGGAGAAACTGTAGCTGTTGAAAACGAACGTGGAGAAATTGTAGGCACATTGATTATTGAAGATATCTATCCTTTTGATAAAGAAAAATACAACAAATCAGTTTACGGGACAGAGAGAACAGACCATCCCGGTGCAAGAATTTTCAATGAAGACCCCAGAGATTATCTATTGGGAGGTAAAATCTGGGCACTACCTCAGCCAAAACACCCAAGTTTCGGACAATATATGCTTACGCCTGCAGAAACCCGTGCCCTGTTCATGAAAAAAGGATGGGAAAGAATCGTTGGTTTCCAGACACGAAACGCTCTTCACAGAGCCCATGAATACGCAATGGTTTATGCAGCAGAGAAACTTACCCGGGAAGGTAATTTTACCGGTACCGTTCTTAACCCATTGGTAGGAGCAACCAAATCTGATGATATTCCCGCAGACGTAAGAATGCGCACATACGAGGCTCTAATCAAAGACAGGTGGATAGGATATGGAGACAAAGACGAAGATTTATGGAAAGAAAAGGGATATGATCTTGACGATCAAATGCTGTTAGTAGGCCTTGACATGAAAATGTTTTATGCCGGCCCCAAGGAAGCAGTAATGCACGCTATATATAGACAAAATTACGGATTTACAGACATCGTCATTGGAAGAAAACATGCCGATGCCCCATTTGATGACGGAGAAGCTATCTGGGATGATTTCGATGCCCATAATATTTTTGATAATCTCAAAGGTAACCTTGAGATTCAACCTGCAAAAGTAGGTTTTGCCGCCTTCTTCAAAGAAATTAACAGGGTTGGTTTGATAAAAGAATTCAAACCCAAAGGATATAACACAGTTTTTATCTCAGGTAAAGAAGTCCGTCAAAAGCTCATGAATGGAGAAGATGTAGACGAGCGCATCTTAAGAAAATGCGTTGGAGATATCCTGAAAGAATATTACCTTACAAAACAGCAAACTGAAGCACCGAAAGAAGAAAAACAAAAAAGCACAAATGTCGTTTGGCATGATACCGTTGTGTCAAAAGAAGAAAGAGAAAAAAAGAATGGACACAAAGGAATAGTTGTTTGGATGACGGGTCTTTCAGGTTGCGGTAAATCAACAATTGCAACCGAGCTGCAAAAAACGCTGTTTGAAATGAATTGCAACGTATTCATCTTAGATGGAGATAATGTAAGGCATGGACTAAACAGCAATTTAGGCTTTTCACCTGAAGACAGAGAAGAGAACATAAGAAGAATTGGTGAAGTGGCTCATTTATTTGCAGAGTCAGGAACCATAACCATTACTTCCTTTATTTCGCCCTATAAAAATGACAGGGATAGAGCAAGAAAACTTAATGAACCAGGGGACTTCCTTGAAGTTTATGTAAAAGCACCATTGTCTGTCTGCGAAAAAAGAGATCCAAAAGGTTTGTATAAAAAAGCAAGACAAGGCATAATTCCTGAATTTACAGGTATTTCTGCACCTTATGAAGAACCTGAAAATCCTGAAATACTAATCGAAACAGATAAGCTTAATCTTGAAGAATCAGTAGAAAAGATTATTCATTATATGCAAGAAAAAAATATCCTTTTCGAAAAGCAGGTAGCCAAATAAAATAAGTAGTTCTAGTAAAATACAGACACCAAAAGGCCGTTTATATAAAGCGGCCTTTTTATTTTCTCAACAATGTAGACGAACCAATAATCAGAATTCCACCGGCAACTACATTCCATGTAAGGGTTTCATTGAAAAATATAATACCAAAAATAATGGCACTGATCACTTCTATATATGCCATAAGCGAAGC
>JBKGZD010000225.1:0-3034 GCA_046545795.1 Bacteroidales bacterium
GTCCATTAAAAAATGGATGATGTGATATGTTGATGCCGAATGAAAGAACGATAGAACGAAATAGCGATGGATTGACGGTAGTGATGAGTTATTGAGTTAATTAAGTTGATTCAGCAAATATGCAAACTCCCCGGATTTTGTAATTGATTTATTTTTAACTAAGTTGCCTTACATAAAAAAGGATGCCTGGAATCCAGCGTTTATAGAAAACTAGAGAGACCTAAGCACAACGATTCAGGGGAGTATTCAAAAAACCGGTCAACAATAATCAGAAAACGAGGGAGCGAAAGAATTACCTGTCACTTTGGATGATTTCTTTAACTTTACTAAGGCGAAAATTGTATTTCTTTCTCAGGCGTCCTAATTTTTCATCTTTGTCCACATTACTGGGTATATCAAGCTCTTCTTTTAATTTACTGATTGGATAATTATATTTTTCAGACACCTCTTCAAGAGTCATACTTCCTTCAATATCTATTTCTTTCAATGTCCCCGGCTTATCTTCTTTATCTTTTTCTACTTCTTTTATTTCCATTTGTGGTTCGCCAGCATCGCTCATACTTTTGGGTTTCTTCATCTCCACCCGTATACTATCATTCAAGTCTACCGAAAGTTTCTCTTCTGAAAGCCTGCCGGTTCCTCTTGAGATGGGTTCCTTTACAGGATCAACAAAAAGAGGAAATACAATCAATACAACGAACAGTATTACCGAAAATACCGCAATTAAATACCGGGTAGATTTCACAGGCAGACATTGACGAAACATACACTTTATCATATTCCAGTGAAAGATAAAATGAAGAATAAACGCTATAAAAAATAAAATACCGGTTACCAAGTGGATAGTACCCCATTCATGCCTATTTAGACCTAAGAAGGTAAGTTCCATGTTTTCGCCAAAGAGAATCCAGCTTTCTTGCCCTGTTACTAAAACATATTTGATAAGGATTCCTATTCCTGCCAAACCTCCCAGTAGAATAAATAATGCGAGATCGATATAAAAATTAACTTTCGTTCTGTTGTATTTCCGGCTCATAAAATATGGTATTTATATGTTTAAATTCTTTGCCTGTCGGTGAATTTTCTCAAATAAAATTTATGCCCTCCAAACTCAGTCTCCAGGAGTTTTCCTTCGCCAATAAGCTGTTCAATAACAGACCAATCTTCATTATCTTTCTCCAGGAATTCCTGCATTGTGTCGTCGCGCATAGGATGAACAGCTGTGATACTCAAAATATCTTTTTTTGTGTCGCCGCTGTGTGCGAAAGCATTGCCTTCATGTCCTATTAACATCTCCACCCGCTCAATCTTTTCAGAAAAAATCTGGAAAGCTTTATTAACCTGTTTTTCCCCTGCAGGTTTAACATTTTTCCTTGCAGGAGGACGGGTTGGGATAGAAACATAGGCTACTGCAGGATTAATACCGGCAATAAAATCAGCAACCGCTTTCATGTTTTCTTCTGTATCATTGATTCCATCTATCAGCATTGTTTCAGTAATTAACTTTCCCTGGTACTCATCTGCAAACTGCCGGATTCCACTTTTTATTTTATTTAAATCCAACATTTTATGCGGCCGGTCGATTCTTTTCCAAATAGCTGGTAAAACAGAATCAATTTTCACAGAAACCAAATCTAAACTTTTTAGGTCATTTTGAACATCTTTCCTGTCAATCAAAGAACTGTTCGTTATAATTGCCTGCTTCACACCGAGCTCTTTTAGTTTCTCAATTTCCTTTCCAAGATTAATGTCAAGCGTTGCTTCTCCATCGGGAACGAAAGTCAGATAGTCTATCTTTTCATTCTCCCTGAGGGTTTCCCGGACTTTTTTTTCAACCTCATGAAATATTTCCTCGGGAGAATAATATGCTTTGCGCTGATAATCCATCTTGATTGATCGCCCTACCTGACAATAGACACATGAGTATGAACAAATTTTCGGGGGAATGTTGTTGATCCCTAAACTTCTGCCCAAACGCCTGGAGGGTATTGGTCCGAAAACTATATCGTGTTCTTGCATTGGTTGTTTGGTTGAGTATTAAATTGGTTAATTAGTTGATTTGAATTTTTTTTGATTATTTCTTGGTTTTTTCTCCTTTTGCGACTACAAAGCTTCCTCTACCGTATCCTTCTTGAAAATCCTGGATGCTGTCTATATTTTTAAGCTCGCCGAAAAGGGTTTGTACAAATTCTATATTTGAAAATCCATGTTTAGATAAAAGCTCCTCCATTTCTCTTGCGGAAAAGAATTTTGCTTCCCTGTAAAAAGTACTGTACTGCTTATTTTTCTGGTATACCTGTCCAATCGCGCTTTCCTTATCCACAAATCCAATTACTACCCTTCCTCCTTCTTTAAGAATTCGCCAGGTTTCTTTTAAGGATTGTTCGATGTCATCAACAAAACACACTGTTGTTACATACAAAACATAATCTACCGAACTATCCTCCAGGGGGATGTTTTCAGCCACTCCTTCTTTCACATTCAAACCTCTCCGGGAAGCTATCTCCCTCATCTGAGAAGAAGGTTCAATACCATTGGTAATACCAAGCGGACTGGCAAACAAACCACTGCCTATGCCAATTTCAACCCCCTTACCCCTTCCGGGAATAAAATGACGAATGGCGCGTAGTTCCGATTCATAAGCATACTTATTCAGATCAAACCATTGTTCGTAGTCTTCCGAATATTCATCAAATGCTTTTGTTTTGGCCATAACGAATTTATTATGAACATATGTTTATAATACAAAGATAAAGTTTTTTAAGTCTCCTTAAAAATTTAACATCATAAAAAATTTCTCATCACCCACAATAGCAATAAAACGTTAAATATTAAGTTTTTAATTTAAACAGCAAAAAGAATTAAAACAAGACTTGAAAAAAATTCGAATAAAATTTCAAAATCCTTTGCACAAATAAAAATAGATGCTATATTTGCAATCGCAATTTTGAAAAAGCACATTGAAATAAACAAAATACCCGGTCCGGTAGTTCAGTTTGGTTAGAATGCCGGCCTGTCACGCCGGAGGTCGCGA
>JBKGZD010000226.1:0-3010 GCA_046545795.1 Bacteroidales bacterium
GACAAAGGCAGAGACACAATTAATCGCCTCTCTATATCACGTTTTCCCCGATATCGCCTGCCCCCGAAACCACATTTTTAGATTAAACCCGTATCAACAAACCACATGAACCTGTTTCACAAACAACCACAACCCTACTCCCCGGATTCGTATTGTTTGGTTTGAGGGAGGAATTTATTCAACATTTTCTATTTCATTACCATTTTTCTGGTTTTCTTAAAATAAATCCATCTGATTTTTCTACCTTATCGGGTAATTGACTTTTTTCTAAATTTCTTCGACCAATCACAAAATTTCCTTTAGCAACTTTAGCTACTGCAACATTTTTTCGTTTAGGCGGAAAGGCAACTAAAACTCTTTTATTAGGAATTTTTTCATTTACCGCGCTGATGGGTGGTACCAAATCACTATCCCCTGAGATAAGCATTGCAGTATCATATTTATCTTTATAAGCATCAACTAACAGATAAGTAGCAAGATTTACATCAGTCATTTTTTCATTAAAGGTGTTCCAACAATGTCCACATTTAGTACAACGAACACATGCAGATTGGTATTGACCATAAATAATTTCAATTCCTATTGTTTCAATAGCCTCAATATAGATTGTTTGTCTTTTTTGCTTTTTAGGATTATTACTAACCCGGCTGGTGAAGTATTTTATTGATTGTAATTTCTGATGAGGTTTAAGTAGGTTCTTAGCCAGTATTTTTAAATCCAGCCATTTGCAATGATGTAAACCAGCCTCCACCATACCAAAATAGAGGTTAAAACCATCCACATAAACAATAACTCGCTCTTTTTTCACGTTATTATTTTGACTTTTCATAAAAAATATGTTATTTTGGTACCATCTACCATCACCAAAGATAGTATCTTTGGTCCGACGTCCCGCAAGGGGCGTTTCTTTTTTTATACAAGTTATTAACAGCCGATTATTAAAATTTTCTTTTATTAAAGTTATTTCCTGCCCTGGAGTTTTACAGGACATGACCAGCTCTGGAATTTAATTCCAACACTCAAAGAAGTGAACTCCTCCAAAAGCGATCAACTGCCTGCTGAAAAGTATCTCGATCACTTTATAAGCCTGCAATACGAAGCGTTTCATACGGCTATTGGAAGTCAGGCTATCAGCAAAAAGATACTGGAGGACTATACCATCCTGTTCAAAAAAACACTCAATGAAATCAACCAAATGAACCAACCCCATTTTTCAAAACAACTAAAAGATGTTATCCACCCGCAAATACAGGTGGCTGTTAATATGGGGTTTGGGTGGGGGTGGAGGTATGGGTGAGTTAACTATTTTTTATTTCCGAAAAGAAACTATAAATTTATATTATGCAATAATCCAATGTTATGGCAAATAGAAACTGGACAAAAGAAGAACTAATCCTCGCATTTAACCTTTATCTCAAATTACCTTTTGGTAAGTTTCATCAAGGGAATCCGGAAGTACAAAGACTGGCAACGCTCATTAACCGCACTCCGTCGTCTGTGGCTATGCGACTTTCAAACTTTGCCAGTTTGGATCCTTATCATCAGCAACGAGGGGTTATTGGATTAAAAGGCGGAGCTAAACAATGCCAGCCTATCTGGGATGAATTCAATGAGAACCGGGAGGAGCTCATTTTTCAAAGTGAAAAGATATTAGCAGAAAAAGAAAATCAAACCTTAGAAAAGAAACATTTTAAGGAAATAGAAGAAGATTTTAAAGAAGGCAAAGACAAAACAAGACAAATAAAAACAAGAGTGAATCAAAATGTATTCAGGGAAATTGTATTAAATAATTACACTACCCAATGTGCCATTTCAGGCATTGATATCCCTGATTTACTCAATGCAAGCCATATTATACCCTGGTCAGAAAACAAAAAAGAACGCTTAAATCCTTCCAATGGAATCTGCTTGTCTAAACTTTATGATGCTGCTTTTGATAAAGGATTTATTGGAATTAAGCCGGATTATTCAATTATAATTTCAAGTAAACTCACAATAAAGAAAGAAGAACCTTATTATAATAGATTCTTTTCACAAATTAATGGAATGAAAATACATTTACCGGAAAAATATTATCCTTCAAGAGAGTTTTTGGAGTATCATTTGGATGAGGTGTTTAAAGGGTGAGAAAACAATAACCAACACGCTAAAAAACAATGAGATTAAATCACCTATACATTAAAACCTCCTAATCTCGCCCTTCACCCTCCCCGCGATCTCCTTTTCAAACCGTTCCGGCCAGGGGTTTTTATCCATTTTTTTCATGAGGATGCTTGGGTGTGGCAGGCAGAGGAAGTTGCGAGGCTGGCCGTTGATTTCTTTTTGTCTTACCGTACCATCCATAAAGGATTTGGCTTCTTTGTCGGTTATTATAAAGAATGCCCGGGTCACCTCTACGCCCAGCAAAAGGATCACATAGGGATTGCAGATTTCAATTTCCTTTTCCATCCACGGCATGGAGCGTTCGGCATACTCCATGAATTTAGAGCGGTTTTGTACCACATCCATCTTGCCTAGCTTGTTGTAACGCCTCACATGCACTTCCTTGAAGAGAAAAACCTTTACCAGATCCGTAATCCAGCAGTCGGAGCGTTTTACTCCAATGCGTTCGAGGATCACCTCATTCAGCTCTTTCCCTGAGGGAATGGTTCGCACACGGGAGCCGTCAAAATAGGATTCATTGGAAAAAGGTGCATCGTTATCTGCTACCGGAGTATCAATTACACCATCAATTGTATAGAATTTCGCGGAAGGATAAGCGCCTACCACCATAACCTTATTCTGGGTGGTTTCAATCGGCACAAGAGTGTTAATAGGTGTGCCGTACAGGTAACGATAATGCTCAGGATATCCAATGGAGGACTTGTAGTTTTTGAAGCAGTCCTTCTGGTATTCACGGATGGTTTTCATGGGCTGTTGAATTAAATTTTCGTGGTTTTTAGAGGTCTCTATATCAAAGATAACAAAAACCGCCGATTTAAAATGGCAATGAACGATGATATGGGTTTGG
>JBKGZD010000227.1:0-2974 GCA_046545795.1 Bacteroidales bacterium
GATTTTTTCATAAAATTTCTAATGTTTTACCGGCTTTTCTAATCTTTAAAATTAATGTTATTTTTTTTGTTGCTTATAAGAAAAACCTGTCCTAAGGATTGGGGTTAATTAGTCTTTATTATATCTAATATTACATAATTACACAAAAATTTTTACTCTTGTCATAAAAAACCAAAAATTCAGACTGGCTGGGAAAGAATTTTTATAAAAAATGTTGGATGGTTTAATTTGATTTGCCTCCAACAATAGAAATAAAGGAAGGAAGTTATAAAGAATTTAATGTCAAGATGAAAAGAGCAATGGCATATTTTTTCTATATTTGGATAAGGAGAAGAGTGCAGCTAAAGTAAATTCTTTAAAAGTACCGGTAAAAAATGAGAGAAAACATTATATCAGGAACAACCACATTAAACTACAAAAGAATCATTCAATGGGTCTTATCTGTTTTGCTTAGTTGCCTTATCTTTTCCGGTAATATTTATGGGCAATCGGTCTCGGAAATAAAATCCCAGCGAGATAAATATTTATGGGGAGAAGGTACAGGGACAACACTTTCAGAGGCTGATAAAAATGCTTTGAGTATGCTGGTCAGCCAGATCAGTACCAAGGTAGAGAGCAAATTTGAACAATTTAAGCAAGAAGTTGAAAAGAATGATAATATTGATTATTCAGAAAAAGTAAATTCAGTTGTCAATACTTATTCAGAGGCTACCCTGCATAATACGGAACGTATTGTTGTCAGCAATGAGCCTGATGCGGAAGTTTTTCGTTACATCAGACGGGAAAATGTTGAAAAGGTATTTGAAAACCGTAAAGATAAAATTTTTGATTTTGTTGAGAACGCACAAAAAGCTGTTAAAAAAAGGCGTATAGGTGACGGACTTCGCTATTATTACTGGGCCTTTACTTTGTTGAAAAGCCACCCCGATTGCAATGATATACGCTATACAGATGAGAACGGTGAAAAGCATCTTCTGATCAACTGGATTCCCATGCAGATGGACAGGGTCTTTTCAAATATTAAATTCCAGGTAAAAAAGGAGGAAGATAATGAAAACAGCAAAAGGGTAATACTTCATGTTGTTTATAAAGATGACCCGGTAACAAACCTGGATTATTCTTATTGGGATGGTCAGGATTGGTCTAATCTGATCAATGTAAAAGACGGCAGGGGATTTCTGGAATATTATGGCGCTGCTGCCGAAGGAAAAGAAGAGGGAAGAATAAAAGTGGAATATATCCACGAAAACCGGGCCAATATTGATAATGAGCTAAAAACTGTGCTGGAAAAGATTGATGCGGTACCTTTCCGGGAAAGCTATTTCAATATTTCTTTTGAAGAAAAGCAAACACAGACTGCATCAAAAAAAGAAGATAAAAAAAAGGAAAGCGATATCAGCAGCGTGGAAGATCCGTCCGGCTGCAGGGAGGTTCTTGCCAGGGTAGAAAAAGCCATAAGGAAAAAAGATTATGATGCCGTGAAAAACAGCTTTACTGAGCGCGGCTTCGAGATGTATCAGAAGCTTATAGCCTACGGAAAAGCTGAGCTTCTTGCCGAACCCGAGTATTCATTCTTCCGTTTTCGTGATGAGATCATGGTACGCTCCCTTCTTATGTCTTTCTCCTTTAAGGACAATCAACAGGAATTTGTTGAAGATGTGGTGTTTCATTTCAACAAGGATGAAAAAATTAAAAGCATTTCCTTTGGACTTTCACAAGATGCTTTAAAGAGCATTATTAACAAGAAGGTATGGGATGAGATCGACCGGATGGTACTTATCAATTTCCTGGAGCATTATAAAACAGCCTATGCCCTGGAGCGACTCGATTACATTGAGTCGATATTTGCCGATGATGCCTTGATCATTACCGGATACGTAGTTGAAACAAATAACAGTGTTGAAAATCAGTATCAGGATAACAAAATCGTCAGGTACAACCGGCAGACGAAACAGGAATATATTCGAAACCTTCGGCATTGCTTTAAGAGTAAGGAGTTTATCAACATTCAGTTTGAAGAAAACGAAGTAAGAAAAGGCGGTAAAGGGGGCGATATTTATGGTGTTAAGATCAAACAGAATTATTATTCATCCAACTATGGCGATCAGGGCTGGCTTTTCCTGATGGTGGATCTGAATGAACCGAAAAAGCCGGTAATCCATGTTCGCACCTGGCAGCCAACGAAAGAGCAGCACGACAGTATTTATGGGTTGGAGGATTTTTAGAAATTAGTATAAAGTATAAAGCTAAAAGTTCAGAGTAATAAGTTAAAAGTTTAAAAAACAGGAAATGCATGGCGTAATGAAGACCTAACAGGTTTTGGAAACCTGTTAGGTCTTGGATGTAGATTTGTTTGTAATTATTTAATAACTTATTGAATATCAGGATATTAGCAAATGTTTTTTGTGGACTATGAAACAAGAAATTATAGAACCCGGATTTGTTTATCATCTCTACAATAGAGGGAATAATAAAGAAAATATTTTTATTGAAGAACGGAATTATCTTTTTTTTCTTCATTTAATGAAAAAATATTTGCTTGTTATCAGTGATGTTTATGCTTATTGTCTGTTAAAAAATCATTTTCACATTCTCTTGAGGATAAAGGAATACGATAAATTACCGGAAAAATATAAGGCAAAAATTTCTCAACCTATATCAAATATGTTCAATGCTTATACAAAAAGCATTAATAAGATTTATAAAAGGTCGGGAAGTCTTTTTCAGGAACACCCACGCAGGCACCGGGTTGAAAATGAGAAGTACCTTATTAATTTGTTGTTATATATTCATTTGAATCCTACAAAACATGGATTTACTGATGATTACAGAAAGTATCGCTATTCTTCTTATAAAGCTTACCAGTCAAAGAATGCAACGAATATTGATAGAGCTACTATATTTGATATGATGGGCGGAAAAGAAAATTTTATTTATCTGCATGAACAGAAAAAAATAATGTATAATGAATTGT
>JBKGZD010000228.1:0-2952 GCA_046545795.1 Bacteroidales bacterium
TGAAACGTGAAACTTGAAACGTATGCATTCCATCGTTTTTTACCGGTATCAGGCGTCTGGAATCCAGCATCCGGTTGAACATCCAATAACTGAAATCATCCAGTATCCAACAAAAACCCACTCCTCAGTAATCCTGAGAAAGTGGGTTTTTGGGATATTGATAAGCGTATAAATGAAAAAACTATTTGCTTATTGGCTTCTTGTAGTGGCTTTTTCCGAGGTATTTATATTTACAGTTTCAGGATTACCAGAGTAGTGAACCCGGCTTTCTCCACTAGCTTCTATGGTCAGCGCGCGAGTTACATTAATATTGGCGTAAGAACTATCGCTGGATGAAATGTGGCATGTGTCAATATTCAACTTTTTAGCATACAACCTGCTTTCGCCGCTGCAGGATATAACAGCATTTTCAGCTTTGCCCCTTAAGGTAGCACTTGTTTTGTCATTCATCATCAACTCAAAGTTATCCTGAGATATATCTCCTTCAGTTTTCAGTCTACTTTCACCTTCAAGGAATATTTGCCCCAAAGTGTCTTTCTCAATATCAATTACCACAGGCGCGGAACTACTCCCTGTTTCATTTGCAGAAATTATTAATTTTCCATCCTCTACAGTAGTTTGAATTTGTTCTATCATTGTCTTATCAGCCTCAACGAAAACGCTTTCTCCTTCATTCTGAGACCATCTGATCTGAAAGTTTCCATCCGCCTTAATATGACTGAATGATTTTAATTTTCGTTGTTGCTTTTCAGTGCGGGCCTTGCGTTCACTCACCTCTTCTCTATAATGTTTTCTCAACGAGATAAGAAATAAAGTGATAAAAAGGAGCAAGACTATTAATCCACCTAATAATATTTTGTTACTTGTCTTCATTTTTTTTGTTTTAGTTGTTTTTGTTTTTATAAATTTCATAAAGCTCTTCGAGCGTCATATTAAGTAATTCCATCTTCCGAAAAAACACGGGAACATCATGTTTTACAAACTCTTTTTTCTTAAGTTCCCTGGCTTTTTCATAACCCCTGTCTGCTACAAAATAGCCAATTCCACGCTTGTTATAGATAACTTCCTTTTCCTGCAGATGATTATATGTCCGAACCACAGTATTTGGATTCACCTCCAATTGAACTGCCAACTCCCTTACAGAGGGTATTCTCTCCCCCTCGGGCCATTTCTTTGTCAATATATTTTCCATAAAATGGTCTGCGATTTGCAGATATATTGCCTGATTCTCCCGAAATTCCATATCAAACCTGCCTTTCTTTTAATTTAAAGTAAGAAACAACCAGGAAGAATGGTGCTATAATGTACCTTATAACCGCATCCACCAGCTTATTCATAACATCTTCTGATAACCCGGGGAACAGGTCGAAAGTTGATAACCACACATTGCCATCTTTTAATTCTTCTCCACTAAACAGGATGTAAGATAATCCCCCGGTAAATGCGGCAATAATAAAACCAATTACAAATATTGCAAGCAATGTTTTAATGAAATTATTGTTTCTGAAAGCCACAGCACCAAGAAAAAAGATGGAGTGTACAACCAAATATTTAAGCCAGGTTTCAGAAGACGTATACTCAGCAAGATTTAAAGCATAAAAATCCATTCCGAACAGGGCAGAACTCATCAGCCCTCCTATATACCCAACAAGATACACACCAGTATATGCCACAAGTATGACACCAACAGCGCTTAGTAACCATTGTGACACCAGTTTTTCCAGTGTGGAAGCCGGAAGAGTAAGGTAATAATAGCTCTTTTCCGGTTGATGTATTTCTGAGAATATTCGACTCGTAAAAACCAACCCACCAATTGTAAATATCATTAGAAAGGTGGAAACAAAAGGCTCATAGTTTATATGTCCTCTATAGTAAGAATCAAACACAAGGATTAAAAGAAGTAATCCGGCTATTGCTCCAAGACCAATGAGATATGGCCTCAGATTTGTCTTTATATCTCTTTGCAGCAAAAAATATAATCTTTTAATAGTAAATGTTTTATTTGTCTTCATATGTTTATTTTTTAAATACCTGGTTAATTTTACTTCCTTTGTTTATTATTGCATTAAACAGAAGCTCCATATTCACCTGGGTTTCTTCATCATCTGTGTTCTCAAGCACAGCAGCTTTTCCGCTTACCAGATCTTCTGAATATAAAGCATTTTCAGCATCTTCGTCATGAACCACCTTGAAAACAAGGTTATGGCCAATCTCTTCCATACTTTTGTTGAAGATGATCTTACCATCGTCAAGAATAATAATAGGGTCGATTAAACTCTCCATATCCCTGACCTGGTGAGTGGAAATAACAAAAGTACGCTCTTCAGTAAGAGATGAAGCTAATATTCTTCTGAACTGACTTTTAGAAGGAATATCGAGGCCGTTTGTAGGTTCATCAAGAATAAGAAGTCTGGAATTCGTAGCTAATCCAAAAGCCAGCAATACCTTTTTCTTCTGCCCGTATGATAAGGATGTTAACTTTTCATTTTTCTCCAGCTTAAATTCTTCCATGTAATCATCAAATTGCTTGTAGCTGAAAGATGGATAGAACGGGCCATTGAGATTTATAAATTCGCTAATCCGAATAGAAGGCAAATGGAATTCCTCAGGGATGATGTATACATCTGTCAGCATATTCGGATTTCTACTACGCGATTCATAGTCCAGAACGTGGCATGAACCATCTTTAGGATACAATAACCCTGTTATAATCTTCAATAAACTGGTTTTACCAGCACCATTTTGCCCCAACAGCCCATAAATGTTGCCGGGCTGTAATTGTAAATTCAATTCGTTGAATAACAACGGCTTTTTAGGGTATGCAAAATGCAAATTTTCAATTTCTACCATAGTGTGTTATTTTTATAGTGTATTAGTATATTAGTACACTACAAATGTAAACTATTTTTTTATTTAAAAACAAATAATATTGAAATTTTTTTTATTTTTTTT
>JBKGZD010000229.1:0-2921 GCA_046545795.1 Bacteroidales bacterium
GAATTTATAAATATCTACTCTGATTTCTTTTGCTTTCTTTGTATCCATTCTGTCAAAACTGTGTCCACCGGGTACATCTTCAAAGATTTGATACTCGAAATCTTTGTCGTATGCCTTTAACGACTTGATAAGGTGCTGAACCTCAAGTACATTCACATCAGCATCGTTGGTGTTGGTATGTATCAGAAGTGGCACATCCTCCAGTTTATGAGCCTGCCATGCGGGAGAACGTTTCTTGTACTCTTCTACATTTTCATAAGCAGATTGTCCGATGTGATGATCTGCTGAGTAGAGGTCACGATAACCTTGTGTTTTATAACCCATACGTGCAACAACATCAGATACCGGAACCCCTGCAAATGCAACGTCATAGTGATCAGGATAATCAAAAATATTATGAAGTGCAATTAAACCACCGTGGCTCCATCCAATTATTCCTATTTTGTTTTTATCTACAAATGAATAATTTTCAAGCATGTATTCACGGCTGGCATCTACATCTTCAACTTCTTTTCCTCCGTAATCTATTTTTTTATAATGACTGCTGCCGTAACCTGTACTTCCCCTGTATTCTGCAGCAATTACAATGTATTGCTGTGCCATTAGTTCACGTATAATATGGGTGTAATAGGTGCCGAAATCGCCGTGAACTCCACCATGTGGAAATACGATCAGAGGATACTTCTTGCCTGGATCAATGTCTTTTGGAATGAATACATATGACCAGAATTTTACAGGATTTCCTGCGCCCTGTCCATCCGGGTTCTTTTCTTTCCATTTTGGCGGGCCGTACATATAAACTTTATCGATATGTGCTACGTCGCCTACTTTATTGTACCACTGGATATCATCAATGTTTTTCTCTACTACATCAAGGCGATGGCGCAGGTATTCAATTTGTTCGTCCATCTTGTTTATAATCTCATCTTTTGACCCATTCTCCTGTGCATTTAATGAGAGTGTGCCAAGGAAGATAAAAGCAATTAGTACAAGGATGCTTGTTTTTTTCATAATTTACTCCTTTGTTTGATTAGACAATATTTATATGACTTTTAAAAAATGTTAAAGTTTATTCAGGTCAGGTTCCGAATATGGTTTTTCTCCTCCATTTAAACAGCAACCTGAACAACCCGATGGCCATAATTATTGATGAAGGAAAGGCTGAAGCTGCACCCAAAGGAGCAATGGCAATCAAAAAAATTACACCTCCTAATATTCCTATGTTATACCATAAGTATTTTAACCACATTAGTGCTCCAATAATAATTTGGGTAAAAGCAATTAACGTAATATATAATCCTGGATTTTCACTGAAAGGGCCATAAATAATTTCCTTATATAATTCAATTGCTGAGGGACCAAAACCACTGATGTATATACCTGGATTATTATAAACAGTGATAAGGTTAATGATGCCGGCAATCATGAAAATCGTTCCCCATAAAAACCGCATGAAATTGGTGAAGTGAAATGATAAAAGCATGAGTATAAGTGCCAGGATATTGGATATGATTACCGGTATGATGTACTCTTCATAACTCATTGCACGAATCTTTAATTTTCATGAAAGTTACAAAAAAATATCTATATTGTCTTTTTCAATATGTGGCTTGATTACTTCAAGTCTTTTCTTTATTGCCGAATTGATGTCTGTATGTTTAATTTTTAGGAACTACATCGTATCCAAATGGAGTGAAAGCGAGTCCTGCCAGCTTAAAATGCTGACGGGCAAATGGCAGCCCAATAATCGTAATGGCCAGTATTATCCCAAAGAAAATATGGGTCAAGCCTATCCAGATACCTGCAATGATTAACCAGAAGATGTTCATGAAAGTATAAAGACAACCACCAGTAGCAGGCCTGTGCCTCACTTCCTGCCCGAAAGGCCAGATAGTAAGCATCCCGATTTTAAGAGTTTGAATTCCAAAGGGAATCCCGATAATTGTTACAAACAGGATGACACTTGCAACAAAATATTCAATGGCAGTGACCAGACCACCAAAAATAAGCCATATAATATTTCCTAAAATGTTCATAGGCGATGTTTGTGTTTTTAATTAACCAAAGATATTAAAAACATCAGGAACTTTTTGCCTTTTATAAGACCATAAGAAGTAATGTTTATATCTTTAAACAACTTGTTCCTTGTGCTTGTTGTATATTGGTAACACTGAAAGTTTTCTATGCCCCATGAAGGGTGAAAAAATATAAAATTATAAAATAAACTTATGAAATTTAACAAATCTCTTACACACGGAACACTCATTAAGCGATATAAACGTTTCCTGGCGGATGTTAAACTGGACAATGACGAGGAAGTTACTGCCCACTGTACCAATTCTGGTTCAATGAAAAGCTGCCTGGAGGAAGGTGCGGAGGTTTATATGACTCCCGTTGATGACCCGAAGCGAAAGACTAAATTTACCTGGGAAATGATAAAAATTAATGGCGACTGGGTGGGTATTAATACAAACATCCCAAATAAGCTGGCTTATGATGCTGTTCTGAATGGCGGAATAGAGAAGCTTTCAGGATATACCACCGTAAAACGTGAAATTAGTTTCGGGAACAGTCGTTTTGATATTTATGCTGAAAACGGGAGTGAAAAAGTTTTTGTAGAGGTCAAAAATGTTACTTTGAAGGAAGGGGAAAATGCTCTTTTTCCTGATGCAGTGACCTCTCGGGGGAAAAAGCACCTTGAAAGCCTGATGCAGGTCAAAGAGCAGGGGATGAGGGCTGTGATGCTTTATGTGGTTCAGCGTATGGATGTGGATGTTTTTGCCCCCGCATGGAACATTGACCCGGCCTATGCAAAGACACTGTCAGAAGCTTATAAAAAAGGCGTGGAAATTATACCTGTCCAGGCAAAGGTTACCCCGGAGGAAATTAAGATTGTAAGGGAATTGCCTTTTGAGCTGGAT
>JBKGZD010000230.1:0-2919 GCA_046545795.1 Bacteroidales bacterium
TAGAAAGTATAAAGTGAAAAGTCCTCCTGCGCTAAAGCCAGGGAGGATAAAAAAGCTGAAAACCTGAAATGAAAAATGAGTGAGTTTCCTGTGAGCCTGTAAATTTATAAAAAACTACCAAACGCTTAATAAGGTAATAAGACAAAAAAAAAGAAATTTTAAAACAGTTGCGCTACAAAAGCATAATATTTGTAATTTTAGCTTAAAAATTAAAATATACCTTATATGGAACAGAAAACCGGGAAAATTCTTGCAATTGATGATAATGAAGATATCCTGTTTGCCTTGAAACTCTTATTAAAAAATCATGTTGAGAAGATAGATACAGAGACAAGCCCTGAGGCAATCCCAAAGAGGATGAAAAACGAACAATATGATGTTATTCTGCTTGATATGAATTTCACAAAGGATGCTATTAGCGGACAAGAGGGGTTTGACTGGCTGAAGAAGATTTTGGAGTTGGATCCGGATGCTGTTGTTGTATTTATAACAGCTTATGGTGATGCAGAAAAAGCTGTTAAAGCCATTAAAGCAGGAGCTACGGATTTTATTCTAAAACCATGGCAGAATGAAAAGCTTCTTGCTACAGTATCTTCTGCTATTAAACTGCGTCAGTCAAAGAGAGAGACAGGTGTCCTGAAAGAAAAGCAGAAAGAAATTAACCAGATACAGGACCAGCCGTTTCACGAGTTTATTGGTGAATCACCTGAAATGAAGCGGGTTTTCAATACCATACAAAAAGTAGCAAAAACGGATGCTAATGTGTTGATACTTGGGGAGAATGGGACAGGAAAAGAACTCGTAGCAAGAGCATTGCACCGGAATTCACCCAGGAATGATGAAATTTTTGTTTCTGTCGATCTTGGAGCTATCCACGAAAATTTATTTGAAAGCGAACTTTTTGGACATGTGAGAGGCGCTTTTACTGATGCCAAAAAAGATAAAGCCGGCAGGTTTGAGCTGGCTAATGAGGGAACATTGTTTCTGGATGAAATTGGGAACCTTACATTTCCCCTGCAGGCGAAATTATTGACAGTTATTGAAAGAATGGAGGTGATAAGAGTTGGCGCAAATAATCCTAAAAAAATTGATGTTAGATTAATCTGCGCGACAAATAATGATATCCATACTATGGTTGACAATGAAGAATTTCGCCAGGACTTACTATACAGGATAAATACTGTGGAAATACATTTACCCCCTTTAAGAGAAAGAACAGGTGATATTCCACTGTTAGCCAATCATTTCCTGAAACAATATTCAAAAAAATACCGGAAACCCATTAAGAAAATTAATGCTGAAGCTATGAGTAAACTTAACCAGCATTTATGGCCTGGTAATGTACGAGAATTACAACATGCCGTTGAAAGAGCAGTGATTATGTGTGATTCAGATGTATTAGAGGCCGACGACTTTATTATTTCTTCAAAGGGTAAACCTAAGGATGAGATTGAATTAGAAACATACGACCTGGATACAATTGAAAGAAATGTCATTAAAAAGGTATTGAAACAAAACCAGGGGAATGTAACCAAGGCTGCTGAACAGCTTGGCCTTACAAGAACATCTCTTTACAGAAGAATGGAAAAATATGATTTATAAAAATTTCCGTTTAGTTATTACTTTTCGAATATTGCTGCTGACTGCAACAATATTCCTCTTTTTTTATACACTGACACTGGATTATTTTATTACCCCTGTCTTGGTTGCTGCATTGGTTATTTTACAAATAATGCTCATTATCAGGTATGTTGATATTACAAATAGAAAATTAGCTAGTTTTCTGGAGTCTATTAGGTTTGCAGAATTTACCCGTTCTTTCCACTTTGATGATATGGGAGAATCGTTTCAGGAACTTAACAATGCTTTTAACGAAGTTATCGGTGATTTTCAGAAGATTCGTTCTCAGCTCGAGCAACAATATCAATACTTGCAAAATATTGTCCGGAATATTGATATAAGTATAATTACCTACCATAAATCCGGAGAGGTGGATATGGTCAACCGTGCTTTTGAAGACCTGTTCCAGGTGCATTCTCTCAAACATATAAACCAATTAAAAAAAGTGCATAAACAACTGGCAGACGTTTTAATTAATCTCGAGCCCGGTAAGAGTAATGTACTCAAGTTACAACAGGAAGATGACCTCTTGCAGTTAGCCATTTATGGTACAGAATTCAGGTTGCACAGTCAGCGTATGATGCTGGTGACAATTAAAGATATTCAGAATGTTCTTGAGGAGCAGGAAACTGAAACATGGCAGAAGCTGATTCGTGTATTGACGCATGAAATCATGAATTCAATAACTCCTGTTTCTTCCCTCACTTCTACTTTGAGTCTTATGATACAGGAATCGAAAACATCCAATAAAGGGTGCCTGGATGCGGAAACTGTTGACGAGATTGAACAGGCAATTAACACTATTCATAAAAGAAGCGATGGACTGCTGCATTTTGTGAATACATACAGAAATCTCACCAAAATACCACAACCTAATTTTGAAATTGTGAGGGCTAAGGAGATTTTTACTACCATAAAATCATTTATGGCAAATGACGTGGTGAAAAACAATGTTCGCCTTGTGGCATCTGTTAAACCTGAAAACCTGGAATTCTATGCCGACCATAAGTTGATTGAGCAGGTATTAATAAATTTAGTAACCAATGCTATACATGCCCTGGAGGAAAGAAGAGACGGGCTAATAGAACTGAATGCATTCCGGAACAAGAGAGGAAAGGTTGTTTTGCAGGTTTCGGATAATGGAAGAGGAATATTACCGGAAGTTCTGGATAAAATTTTTATCCCGTTTTTTACAACAAAACCAAAAGGGTCAGGTATCGGACTAAGTCTGAGTAAGCAAATTATGCGTCTTCATGGAGGCTCAATAACTGCCCATTCAGAACCTGAAGAAGGAACGGT
>JBKGZD010000231.1:0-2885 GCA_046545795.1 Bacteroidales bacterium
CGATTGGAAGAAAAATTAGCAACTCTGCATCTTCTTGGTTTCAGCCGATTCAAGTTCAGGTCTCATTTGACATTCAATCAAATGATTAAGTTAAAGGTGAGAATGATGTCTGGTTGTTTGGCTCAGGGCACAAGATGATATCCACTTAACATATTATTGAGTGGACAAACAATGGGATGGTTGCAGAAAAGAAGAAAATACGGGCAGCAATCATTACTTATACTTCCTCTAAGTATTCTCCCATAATCTTTTCAATTTGATACAAGTAATACTTTTCATCTTCTTTAGCAAGTTGCAGCCTTTTAATATCATACTCAGCTTCTTCCTGAATCCAGGGCAAGATGAAGTGTTCAGTATTGTACTTGTATTTGTCATCGTCCCATAGCACCTTAATGATTCTTGATTTTAAATTTTCAAGAATTTCTCCGGCTTGTTTATGTACTTCATTTGTTTCCATAATATATCTGATATCATAAAAAGCAAAAGTATAGTTTACAGTTAATTTAGTCAATGTTTAGTTATATGTTTTTTAACCACTTTTAAACGTTTTTTATTTTCATTTTAACCTTCATTCTTACCTGCATTTTTGTCATTCTTTTGACGCTTGATTGTTTGTTTTTGCCAGTGGTATATTTTTTGTCATAAATACATTAAATTTATGATGAAAAGAATAATTCTATGAATAGAAAAGATATATTTGAAAACCACGAACTTGCATGTGAATTTATAGTTGACAGACAAATTGGTAATGCTCTTGATTTATTTTATGAAATCAACAACGATGAATCAAGCGACGATTATTTCAGAAACCAGTTAGACAAGCATAAGTCTACGTATAACAGCATACTGGAACATGCTTTTACAGAAGTAAGGGATCCTAAGCAAGAAGAAATTTACCAACGGTTACAAAAAGATATCCTGGAAACAGGAGACAGATTAAAAGAATATGTATTGACTCAAAAGGGAGGCTCTTCGATATACAAAACAAAATGGAAGCTCGAACAGGAAATTGAATCGGGCCGGATTCAATATGACAAATTATTAGAAAGCCTGACAGTTGATAAAGAGCTGGACGAACTACTAAAAGATGTTGATATATCAACAGAGGAAAATCAAAACCAGGAACCAGGTAACCGAAATGAGGTATTAAGTGACCTTTTCCGTTCTATCTGGATGGTAGATAAATATGGCGATGAAGAAAACAAACTCATCCGGAACATTAACAATTCAGATAAGCTGCCGTGGCATGATAAATGCCTGTTCGTAAGCGCGTTAACACTTGGGGCGCTTAGATGTTTTGACGAGCAGAAAGTTGAATTATTATTTGAATTGTATGAAAAACAGGAAGAACAGGTACGGCAAAGGGCATTAGTGGGACTGGTTTTTATACTATACAAATTTGACAATCGCATTCAGCTTTACCCAAAAATTATAAACAGGTTAAAATCTCTTGCAGGTAATCAACAATTTGAAAAAAACATTGAAGCTATTATTATCCAGACCATCAAGTCGCAAGAAACTGAAGAGCTTACCAGGAAGTGGGAAGAGGAAATACTCCCGGAAATTATAAAAATGAGACCCAAAATTGAGCAAAAACTGGATTTAGAAAATATATTGTCAGAAAAATTCATTGAAGATAAAAACCCCGATTGGGAAAGAGTCTTCGAAGATTCTCCAGACTTAATGGACAAATTGCAGGAATTCTCAAAGATGCAAATGGAGGGGTCAGATGTTTTTATGAGCGCATTTGGCCGACTTAAGAATTTTCCTTTTTTTAACAGGATTGGCAACTGGTTTATTCCATTCTACAAAGACAATCCCGAGATCGCCAATGTCAATAGTGGCGACAGCCAGGTAGACATTTCTCCCCTGGTAGAAAAACTGGAAAGTTCTCATTATATGTGTAATTCAGACAAATATTCTTTCTGCTTTAATTTACAGCATATTCCTGAAGAACAGAAAAATACCCTTATGCATCTCTTTAATGAGGAAATGAAGCAAATGCAGGAAATAGGGGAAGATGAGCAATTGCTCAATGACTTTGCAAAAACCAAAAGTATTTACGCACAGTATTTACAGGATTTATACCGTTTCTATAAGCTTCACCCGTTAAAAAGAGAGATAGAGGATATTTTCAGGTATAAACTGGATATTTATAACACAAACTTTTTTGATACAGTGATTGATAACAAAGATATAAGCAGGAATATTGCTGAATTCTATTTTGAACGAAACCATTTCGACAGGGCTATCGAATTATTTAAAACCATACTTGAAGAAAAGAATAACGACAGTGAGGGAGAAATTCTGGAAAAAACAGCCTACAGTTACCAACGTAAAGGAGAATATCAAAAAGCGCTTGATTACTATCAGAAAGCAGAGTTATTCGATACCAATAAAGCGTGGGTAGTTAAAAAAATAGCATTATGTTACAGGTATCTCAATCAACCGGAAAGTGCACTTGAGTATTATAAAACTGCAGAGCAACTTGAGCCGGAAAATTTATATATCCAGGCATATATTGGTCATAGCCTTTTTCAGTTAAAACAGTACGAAGAAGCTCTGAAATATTATTTTAAAGTGGAGTATATGGCTCCGGAAAATGCAAAAATAAGACGCCCGATTGCCTGGTGTTCTTTTGTCTTATCTAAATTTGATACAGCGGAGAATTACATAAACAAATTACTTGAACAGGAAAGCAATTATTTCGACTATATTACACTTGGCCACGTTTATTGGTGCACAGAACGACCCGAAGATGCAAAGGATGCTTATGTTCAAGCCGTTTTGCATAAAGATGGCAATTTTGAAAAATTCTCATCTGCCTTCCTTGATAATAGAAAAGACCTTGAAGACAAAGGAATCGAGCCATTAGATATCAACCT
>JBKGZD010000232.1:0-2883 GCA_046545795.1 Bacteroidales bacterium
TAAGCCAGAACAAAATCAATCTGTTTCTTTTCCAGGTCAGTTCTAACCAATTTCACCCTCAGCGGATCTCCAAGCTGGAATTTTTTTCCATGGTTCTGTCCAACTATACTGTAATCATTTTCATTATAGATATAAAAATCATCATCCAAATCCCTGATATGCACTAATCCCTCGCACTTGGTTTCAGTTAATTCTACGAATATACCCCATTCCATCACACCTGAGATAATACCATCAAATTCTTCTCCCAATTTATCTCTTAAAAACTCTACCTGTTTATATTTAATCGAAGCACGTTCCGCATCCACTGCTAACTTTTCCATATCAGAAGAATGCTTGCACATATTCTCAAAAAGTTTCTGATTTGCTGATTTTTCACCATCCAGATATCGAGCAAGCAGTCGGTGCACCATCATATCAGGATAACGTCTGATAGGTGATGTAAAATGTGTATAAAAATCAAAAGCCAACCCGTAATGTCCTATATTTTTGGTTGAATACTCCGCTTTGGCCATACTTCTAACAGCAAGGGTTTCAATTACATTTTGCTCTTTCTTACCTTCAACCTCATGCAGCAATCTGTTTATTGAGCTGGTAATGGCTTTATCGGATTTTGTATTAATCATATACCCAAACTTTTCTACAAACTGGGCAAAAACTTCCAGTTTTGAGGAATCCGGTCGGGCATGTATCCTGTAAACAAAAGTTTTTGGGTTTTTCTTTTCCGGGACATCTCCTATAAAAGCAGCTACCTTCCTGTTGGCAAGAAGCATAAATTCTTCAATAAGTTCATTTGTTTCACCATGTTCTTTGAAGGAAACTCCTGTTGGCGCTCCTTGTTCATCAAGCATGAATTTCACCTCCACCCGTTCAAAAGCAATTGACCCTTGCTCAAACCGATCTTTTCTCAACTTTTTAGCCAAATTATTTAAGGTAGACAATTCATTATACATTATCCCTTTGTGATTATCCAGTACTTCCTGTGCCTCTTCATATGTAAAACGCTTATCGGAGTTAATAACTGTCCTGCCAAACCATTCTTTGTGCACGTTAGCGTTATCATCCATTTGGAAAATTGCAGAAAAACATAATTTATCCTCTTTCGGTCTTAAGGAACAAACTCCATTGGAAAGTTTTTCAGGAAGCATCGGAACAACCCTGTCGACAAGATACACAGAAGTAGCTCTCTCCAGGGCTTCTTTATCCAGAATGGTATTAGGCTGTATATAGTGTGTAACATCCGCAATATGCACTCCTACCTCCCACAACCCGTTTTTTAATTTCTGAACAGATAAAGCATCATCAAAATCCTTTGCATCGGCGGGGTCTATGGTAAAAGTCGGTATATTTCTTAAATCCCGGCGCTTTTTATACTCTTCGTCCGGAATCTTTTCCGGGATTTTGTCTGCTGCCTGTTCTACAGAGGAAGGAAATTCATATGGCAAATCATACTCAGTAAGGATAGCATGCATTTCAACCTCATTATCACCGCTATCACCAAGCACTTCAACAATTTCTCCAAAGGGATTATTCACTTCAGGGGGCCATTCGGTTATTCTGGCAATTGCTTTCTGTCCATCTTTTGCACCTTTTAGCTTTTTAATAGGAATAAAGATATCGTAAGGGACATTCCTGCTGGCAGTAACAAGAAATGCAAAATTGCTGGAAACGGATACTTTGCCAACAAACTGAGCTTTGGCTCTTTTGAGAATCTGAACAACTTCTCCCTGTAATTTTCTGTCTCTTCTGTAAGCATATAAATTCACCAACACCGCATCTCCAGGTAAGGCATGATTAAGGTTACTGTTTGAAACAAAAACATCTTCCTGAATTTCATCAGAAATGAGATATCCATTCCCGTCAGCCGTCATCTCAATCTTGCCTTTAATCTGTCCTGATTTCACTTTCAACTGGTATTTTCCTCTTTTCACTTCAACAAGCATCTCATCACTGCTCAGCCTGTTGAGTATATCAATGACCTGCTGTTTCTTCTGCCTGTTCTTAATATTAAGTTGCTGTGCTATTTGTTTATAATTAAATGCTTTGGTAGGATTTTTCTCAAAAAAATCCAGTACCATTTCTGTTAATTTCTTAAAACTTGCTGCTTTTGACTTCTTTTTCTTCTTCGCCATAAAAACCTCCTGTTTTCTCTTGAACTTTAAGATATAAATTTAAAGTTTATATTTTGAATATTGATTAAGAATCCTTTAAAATTAGGTTGAATTTTAACTAACGGCCCCGTAATTTATATGAAACGTCCATGATAAAAATCAAATAAACAATTCCTTTAAAAACACATCCGGTATAGTATAAAGTAGTCATTTTGCTATAATCAGCAATAAAAAGGGGGATTGTACAGAATTCGACAAAAAAGTTACAAGCAACGTCAGAAAATAATAAACAAGTTATTAACAATTTTTGAAACTAGAAGATACGCCAGCTCTATTCTAATTTAATTATCAACAATCAGATATGTAACATTAATCATTGATAAATTTGACTTTTGTTAAAGGGACTTTTATCTTGCAATTATCAATTTACTAAACCCTAAAACTATTTTTATTATGAAAATTTTCAAGTACACTGGCATAGTGGTCATTGCAATTGCATTGACATTTGCTGGATGCCAGGAAGAACAACTAGAAACAAATCACATTGAAAAACAAAAGGAAAATTTAAGTCTGGACAACAAACAGACAGGTGATGCTATCCCCGGTCAATATATAATTGTACTAGACGGGGATCAAACAAAAAAAGCTGGCTGGGAAAACCTAAAGTACATGGAAAAGCGATCATTGATGTTAGATGAAGCAAAAAATGTACTTCAAAGAAACCAGGTATCAGAAAAAGAAATCAAACATGTCTTTAATAGTATGATACAAG
>JBKGZD010000233.1:0-2881 GCA_046545795.1 Bacteroidales bacterium
GCCCGGGGCGGTTTACCACAACCTTCTGCTTCAAAAATCACTTCACCATTTCCATCCAAGATCTTAACCGGGTGCGGTGTCAAATTAACTAATTCCATTTATAGTTCACGCTCCTTTCTGATTATTGGGCCTGTATTTTCATTAACTTTTTCAATAGCGCTCTCTAAATGTTCGCCATTTTCCATTACATCCATCATCCAGCGTGCATGGTCGTAAATATGATTCAGTGCTTCATTCAGAGCCAATAATTCCTTATTCGACAGTAACAATGCATTTAGTTTGTTGCTCAAATTTTCACCCCCTCTCCAAGTTATCCCGGGGTAAATTTGTTACTTTGGGAACTTCCACCTGGTTCTTCATTTTCTGAACTTCCGGGAATTTTTGTCCTTCCCGGGATCTCGCAAAATCTAATAAACTGTGTCTAGGCTTCTCTGGGCGCCAACTGTAAATCAAGTACATTACTTTGCACCTGCCATCATTACATTTTCTTTATCTCTTTGGCAGCTTAAGCAAAGAGTTTCAAATTTCCGGTTTGGTTGAAATACAGCTCCACATTCCTTGCATATAGCTTTACTGCCTGCTTTTTCTGTCAAACCCTGATTCATCATCAATTCAAACATCAACTCCCTCCTTATGCTGAATGCTTTATCACCAATTCTTTCACAATTGAAGTGTAGATTTCTTTCAGCCTTTTATCCCGCTCAATGACATCAAGCTTATTTGCATTTTTGATTACAGATTTTCTCGCCCCGGCCTGCTCCAATCTGTCTTTCAAATTCTGCAGCCGGACCTTCAACCGGCACCTGGCACGGTTCTCGAGTATGTCATAGCTGAGACGCTTAACCTGTTTATATTTACCGGACTTGAATGCAATTTTATTGAGACTTTCGTTTACCCAGTCTCTCCAGTTTTCGTCCCGATCGACAATAGTATCTTTTATATTTTGAGCAATTTGTTTAGCTTCCCGGGCTTCTTTTTCGGTTTCTTCCAACTTGTCAATCATCTTCCGCATAATTTCGAACTCATTTTTCGGTTTAATAGAATACTGGCCTTTTTCACGTAGTTCAGGAAGCACTTCATGAGTAATCCACCGTTTAAACTGTTTAGCCTCTTTCTTCCTGCTACCTAATATTAAATTGTAAAGGCCATACTCATTAACCATGTTTGCCTTCCCCTGTCGCCCTAAATTGAATTTAGTCCGTTCATCATCTTCCAATCTAGATACAACTGCCGAGGGATTTGACAATTCCAAAACTTCGCAAATATCTTTGGCCACAAACCATGGTTCTCCGTCTCTATTTATAACTCTTACTTGGCCGAATTCTTCGCTTTCAAATATCTGCAGCTGGTTCATAGATATTGCCTCCTGTATCTTATTTCAAAAATTTGGCCAACCTCACAGCGAACCATAACCATGCAGCTGCCGCCGCGATAAACAGAACTAATGTAAGTTTTTTCTTCATTTTACTTCCCCTCGATTTTTTTAAAGACACATCCACACTCGCACCGGTACCGGACCAGATCATACTCCTCCATCTCGGTTATGGGCGGATTCTCCACAGTGTCAAGGTCAAACCGCCAGTAATCACGTCCTTTTCCGCACTCCGGGCATTCCTCCAGGAACTGATTAAGAGCTTGCTTTACAGCCGGCCGGTCAGTTTCACGCGCCACTCTCCGGACTTGCTTTACGATAGAAATAATATCCCCTCCCTAGGCGGATTGTTGGTTGTTCCTTTTCGGCACATTAGAAATTAAAAAAATATCATCATCTTCTTCTTTGAGGACTTTTTTAATTTTTCGTGCAACCCTAAATGAAGGATCCTTATTCCCTAATTCAATGTTGGTATAATGAGCTCGTGTAATATCCGTTTTTTCAGCTACCTCTTTTTGAGTATAACCCATATTGGTTCTTGCTTCTTTTAATTTTTTTCTCATACTCCCCCTCCTTTCGTGCCCAAAGGGAACAATATCTATATATTATTATAGTTCCTTGAAGGAACTTTGTCAAGGGTAAATTTAATTTTTTGTGGATAATAGAAACATAATGTTTACAATAGGAACATTATATTATATATTATTTTTACTAGATATTAGGAGGAACATTATGAAATTCGGTAAACGGCTAAGAAAATTAAGAAATGAAGCTGAATTAACACAAGAAGAATTAGCAAAAAAAATTGGGGTCAGCCGTGCTACTGTTGCCGGATATGAAACCAAGGGCAAAGAACCCCCATACTCGACATTGCAAAAATTATCTGATGTACTAGGCTGCAGTACAGACTATCTGCTCGGCAGAACAAATGAACGTAAATCTCCTGAACGAGTTAAAGAAGAATATGAAAACAAATATAAAATTGACAATCCTAAGGAAATAAAGGAACTCTTAGAAGAATACAACGTACATCTGGACGGGGAGGTGCTTTCAGAAAAAGATAAACAAGATATGATTAATGTACTCAAGATGCTCCGGGAAAGAAATAAAGATGAATAAAGGAGCTGACTATGAAAATAATTAAAAATATTACTACCATTCTAAGTGATTTTGATAACAATAACCCTTTCAGAATTGCAGCGGAATTAAATATTGAACTTTTATACTATCCCTTTTCTGATAACATCAAAGGAACTTACATAAGAAATAGCAACAACAATAATCACTTCATAATACTCAACTCTTCGCTCAACACTACGATGGAAAGATTTGTTCTAGCCCACGAAATAGGACATTCACTACTTCACCCCAACATCAACCGCTACTACATTAAAAAACACACCCTTTTATCTACCAATAAAATTGAAAAAGAAGCTAATCTTTTTGCTGCTGAATTGCTTATTGATGATGACCAGCTACATTCTCTTTTAGAAAACGGGGAAAGCTTAC
>JBKGZD010000234.1:0-2852 GCA_046545795.1 Bacteroidales bacterium
AAAAGAAAACAGTTGAGTTTACCATTCATTCAGATAATTTAAAGTTTTATAATGCAGATATGGATTTTGTAGCAGAAAAGGGCGATTTTAAGGTTTTTGTGGGGCCGAATTCACAGAAAGTGCTTGACGATGAATTCACTTTGGAATAGGATAAATTGAGCATATTAATTTAACGATTAGTTTCTTGTTGAAATTATTTTTTATGAACTGTAATACCGGGATTTTATTTTTATTCAAAATAATGTAAATTAGGGCATCATAATTAATATAAAATTAATGCATATGAATGAAACAAGACCTACGTACAACAGAGGATATGTGATTTTAATCGCTACAATAGCTGCCTTTGGTGGTTTATTGTTTGGCTTTGATACCGGGGTAATTTCAGGGGCTTTATTACTTATTAAGAATGACCCCCAGTTAGTCATTAATGGCATGGAGCAACTTCCTGAAAGGACGCAGGAATGGATTGTTAGTGTTACTGTCCTGGGGGCCGCCATTGGTGCCTTAAGTAGTGGCAGAATCACTGATTATCTCGGCCGTAAAAGAGTATTGATTATTACGGCATTTATTTTTGCAGTTGGTTCGGTTGGACTTGCAGCAGCTAATTCAGTTACATTATTGATTGTTTGGAGGCTGATAATTGGAATAGCAATCGGAGTGGCTTCCTATTCTGTGCCTTTATATATTTCAGAAATTTCACCTTCACACGTGAGGGGTACACTGGTTTCCATAAATCAACTGGCAATTACTGTGGGTATTTTTGCTTCTTATCTGGTTGATTTGGGTTTTGCAAATTTCGACGAAGGATGGAGATGGATGTTCCTTGTGGGAGTGGTTCCATCGTTAATTCTTTTCATAGGGATGTTTTTCCTTCCTGAAACTCCCCGTTGGCTTATGAGTTACAGGAGTGAGGAAAAAGCCAAACATGTGCTGGATAAAGTAGGAGAAAGCAATAAAGAAAAAGTACTCGAAGATATAAAAAGGGCTATAAAAACCGAGGACCAGCAGCCTTCAACAAGTAAACTTCTGAGAGCAAAATGGATACGACCTGCTTTGATTATTGGAATAGGAATTATGTTTTTCCAGCAGTTTATTGGAATCAATACAATAATTTATTATTCACCAACAATTTTTGAAATGGCAGGTTTTGGGGCTGAAACAGGTAATCCGGTTTATAATGCCATTCTACCTTCATTACCCATAGGCTTTGTCAACGTTCTTTTTACCATTGTTGCTATGTTCCTTATTGACAAATGGGGACGTAAACCATTGCTATATCTGGGTTTGATTGGTATGACTGTTTCACTTATAGCGCTGGGTATTTCATTTACTTTTTACCAGTCCATGGGCGATGCGTTGAGATGGATTTCATTTATCAGTATGATAATATATATTCCTTTCTTTGCAATTAGTTTGGGACCGATAGCTTGGCTGTTGATTTCAGAAGTGTATCCTACTAAAATCAGAGGACTCGGGATGAGTATAGCAACTATGGTGAACTGGCTTGCTAACTTCTTAATTGCGAATACTTTCTTGTCCCTCGGTCGTGCAGTTACCGGAGAGATGCCAAACCCTGCAGGTAGCGGTTTCCTGGTCAATCCCGGCGGCGCCTTCTTTATTTATGCGGTAATAGGCATATTAGGATTGATTTTTGTTTATACGTATATTCCTGAAACCAAAGGACACAGCCTTGAAGAAATAGAAGAGCACTTCCAGGCTGGCAAACATCCGAGAGATTTATAAATAATGAAATAGAGACAGAGATGCCATTTACCACTATTAATTGAATTATTTTAAGGTGGATGGCATCCCTTTTTTTATTACCATTTAAGTTTTGAGTTCGGGAAATTTATTGTGACTATTATCATTTGATACTTCCAACTTTTATTATCTTTGTGTTTCAAAATCCTTATTGTAAAAATTTTCTGTAAATGAGTAATTTAACAGAAGAGCGTTTAACTTTAACCACAAACTTCTCAGTAACTTCTGCCGATACAGATATGTTTTCCAGGCTAAGACTTGGAGGGTTGGTTAATTTTTTGATTCAATCGGCTATTCAATCTGCTGATGATTTGGGGTTTGGCTTTCGTGATATCAGTCAGCAAAAACTTTTTTGGGTGTTAAGCAGGTTGACCCTGAAAATATACCGGCCTGTTGAGTGGTATGAGCAAATAGAAGTTGAAACATGGCCTAAGGATGTGGAAAGGATTATTTATTTAAGGGATTTTGTGGTAAGGGATAAAAGGAAACAAGTGGTTGCATGCGCCACTTCAGGATGGTTGGCTGTTGACCTGGAGACCAAAAGACCTAAGCGCATAGAAGGGGTCGGAGCTGATTTTTTTACTCATTTGAATGAGAAGCATGCACTCGAACAATCTCCTGAAAAAATTGGTCCGGTAAAGGAAGCAGGAGAACCATTTAAAATTCAATCCTCTTATTATGACATTGATTTGAACAGGCATGTTACTTCAACTCGCTATATTGACTGGATGATGGATACTTTTTCCATTGAATTTCATGAAAAGAATTATCCATACAGTTTGTCTATTAACTATATGAAGGAAACCCGGCCTAAAGAAATCATCCACCTGTACAGAACGGAAAAGGAAAATCAAAAGTTCCTGTTTGAAGGAGTTAACGCAGGAGCTGATACCACTGCCTTCAGAGGAAAAATAGATTTCTGAAAACCCGGAAAGGACAGAACGAAAGATATTAGATTTTAGATGTTCGATAGCCGATACCGGATGGAACGATAGGGCGATAGCAGTCAAACGTTTCATGTTTCATGTTTCAAGTTCCAATAGTTGATTGCTGTCATTAGGTAGTTATTATCAAAATCGTGTCATGTA
>JBKGZD010000235.1:0-2850 GCA_046545795.1 Bacteroidales bacterium
GAACGCTACAACCAGTTTACAACTTTCAAAATTTCAGCAGAAGGAGGAACTCCGGAACGAATGTTCCCTGATTTCTTTAATACTCCTCATCATCTTGTTGAACACCCGGAAAAGGATGAACTATTTTTTACAGAATCGTGGGAGAGCTATAAATTTCCACAGAGAAAAAGGTATAAAGGTGATCATAACCCGGAAATAAAATCCTGGAATCCTGAAACCAAAAATTACAAAGAGTACACAGATTATGAGGGAAAAGATTTCTGGCCTACAATTGACAGGCACGGAAAGCTTTATTTTGTATCGGATGAATGGAATGACGAATACAACCTATATACTTTTGAAAATGGTGAAAAAAAACGCCTGACATCCTTTGACCACTCTATTGAGAGACCCCAGGTTAGTGCCAATGGTGAAAAGGTTGTTTTCTGCAAAGATTATCAACCGCATATCTACGATGTTGAGGAAGGAACTTCCAAACCATTGAATATTTCTCTGTATCCATTTGACATGTTCGAAACTGAGAAAGAATTTAATGTCAAAGGAAAGATAACGGATTTTGATGTATCTCCTGACAACAAAAAAATTGCTTTTGTTTCAAGGGGGCGTCTATTTGTTAGTGATGCGGATGGAAAATTCATAAAGGAAATGCCCACTGACAAACAGGAAAGAGTAGCAGAAGTAAAATGGGACAAATCAAGCAAAAAATTAATATATACCCGAACAGATAAAGGCTGGACAAACATTTACACCCTCTCTGCAGAAGGAAATTCAGACGAAAAGCAATTAACGTCAGAAAACCAAGAGCACAGGGCATTACAACCAGACAGTGAAAGGAGCAGACTGGTATATATCCGCGGAGGAAAAGAATTGGTACTGATGGACCTTAATGATTACTCAACCAAAACATTAGTGGACGATGAATTCTGGTTCAGAGGCTCAACACCACGATTTTCCCCTGATGACAATTTTATAGCCTACACAGCTTATCGTAAATTTGAGCAGGATGTATTCATCTATGATATTCAGGAAGAGAAAAAATATAACATTACCCAGTCAGGAGTTACCGAAAGACAACCCTTTTGGTCACCTGATGGAAAGTATATCTACCTGGCATCTGATCGTTTTCAACCCTCATTTCCCCGTGGAACAGATAACTCAAGCATCTACCGGATTCCATTATATAAATTCAAAAATGATTTCAAATCCGACAAATATAAGGAGCTCTATGAAGAGGAAACAAAAAAGGACACCCTTATTCCGGAAATTAAATTTGATTTCGATCGCCTGAAGGAAAGATGGGATGAATTATCCGTCAGAAAAGGACAGCAGTTTAATCCACATGTTTACAAGAAAGATGAAAAAACGATAGTTTACTATTCTTCCGATCATGATGGAAGTTACAGCCTGTGGAAAATGGAACTGGACCCTTATGGTGATAAGGAAAATACCAAAATCAGCGACAACAGCTTTGACAAGTTGCTAAAAGTAAAAAAGAACTATTATACCCTGGAAAATGGAAATATATACAAGTTTAAAGAAGGAAAAGAGAAGCAGGAAAAAATTGAACTGGAATACTCTTTCAGTAAAGTTTTACAGGATGAATTTACACAGATGTTCTATGAAAACTGGAGTATATTGAAGCAATATTTCTATGATGAAAATTTCCACGGAATAGATTGGGATAAAATGAAAGAAAAATACGAGGAATACCTTCCCCATGTACAAACACGTGATAATCTCAGAACGCTCTTTAATGATATGCTGGGGGAACTGAATTCGTCGCACCTTGGCTTTTCTTCAACTGGAGAAGAAGAAAAAACTTTTTATAACCAGAAAACAGCAGAAACGGGAATCGTATTTGATAGTGAAGATCCATACAAAGTAGACAGAATCGTATCTAAATCACCTATGGATATAACAGAAAATGAAGTAGAAAAGGGAGATAAACTTGTAGCGGTCAATGACAAAAAAGTTGATGAATCGAAGAACCGTCAATCTTATTTTAGTTTTGCTGACATGCCCGAAGAATTAAAACTGACATTTCAAAGAGGCAATGAAACGTATGAAACGAAAGTTCACCCAATAACGGGTAGCCGCTTTAAAAGTTTACTCTATGATGAATGGATACACGAGAAACAGGAAATTGTAGATGAGAAAACCGGCAAAAAAGCAGCTTATGTTTATATGAAAGATATGAGTACTTCGAGCCTGGAAGACTTTTTAATTGATATGACAACAGAAAGCGCATATCGTGACGGTTTGATTCTTGATTTGAGATACAACAGGGGCGGAAATGTCCATGATGACGTACTCCGGTTTTTGTCTCAAAGACCTTATCTGCAATGGAAAGCACGTGGCGGAAACATGTCTCTGCAACCTAACTTTGCACCTTCCGGGAAACCCATTATTCTTCTTGTCAATGAGCACAGCCTTAGCGATGCAGAAATGACAGCAGCAGGATTCAATGAACTGGGCCTTGGAACAATTGTAGGCACAGAAACTTACCGCTGGATTATTTTCACCTCAGGAAAAAGGCTCGTAGATGGCTCATACACAAGACTTCCAACATGGGGGTGTTATACGCTGGATGGTGAAGATTTAGAAATGACCGGTGTTAAGCCAGACATCTATATAAATAACAATTTCCAGGACAGGCTGGAGGGGGAAGATCCACAACTTGAAAAAGCAATTAACTTGATGATGGAGAAGCTTGGAAATAATTAAGCTATGGGAAAACTAACCGCGATTTCAATCCTGGAAGGTCAATGAATCTTTCAGGATTGCTTTTTTTATTTTCCGCACTTTAGGCAAATTCAGAAGTAGAGGTAAAAATTAGTTTTAGCATCTGTT
>JBKGZD010000236.1:0-2840 GCA_046545795.1 Bacteroidales bacterium
GATAATAAATTCATTATTGGAACTCATGCCAATAAAGGAATTGTGATTATAGACTCTACAGGCCGAACATTACAAAAAATTAATACAAAAGCAGGGTTACAAAAAGGAGGGATATATAATATTACCACAGACAGGGAAGGTAATGCATGGCTGGCTATGAGCAATGGCATTGCTAAAGTTGACATTTCTTCTCCAATAACTTACTGGAACGATCAAGCAGGCCTTCAGGGAGCAGCCGAAGACATCATAATCTACAACAATACTTTATATACAGCCACTCATCAAGGTTTATATTATTTAAGCGAACAAGGCGAATTCAAACGTCTCGGTAATTTCAAAGATCAGTGCTGGGCCTTTCTGGTATTACGTGAACCGGGCAATCCTGAACGCACCCGCTTGCTAGTAGCAGGAAGAGATGAAATATTTGAAGTTAAAAACAAAAACCTTCATAGGCTTTGGCTAATTGAAGACGCAACAGCAGCATATTACCTAACCCAGTCGAAAAGACATCCGGAGTTAATTTATGCCGGAGTTATGAATGGTGCTATATCCCTGAAATATAAAGATGGAAAAATTGTAGAAGAAAAAAGAATAATAGAAAAAAAGGAAGATACCAGGTCAATAGCAGAAGATAAGGATGGTAACTTGTGGCTTGCTTCATTCAGAAATGGAGTTATGAAACTCAAGATGAATAATGAAGGAACAAAAGCAACTGATATTAAACACTACAACAAAAAAGACGGTTTTCGTTCCACAAAAAATATTCTTATTTATCCTTTTCAAGAACGCCTGATCTTTGCATCGGACAAAGGCATGCATAAGTATGATACAGAAAATGATCGCTTCATTCCTGACTCTACACTTGGAGAACAATTTGGCGATGGTTCAAGAGATATTTATTGCTTCCGGGAAATGGAAGACGGAACCGTTTGGTGTAGTGGATTGAACAACAAAACAGGAAAAATAAGCAGAGGTATCCCGAACAAGACTAATGGATATAATTGGGAATTCAGAGAATTCGGGAGAATACCTACTATGATGGTGCTTGGTATGTATATTGAAGAAAATGGAACAGCATGGATAGGTGGTTCGGAAGGCCTGTTCAAATACGATCCTGAAAATTCAGGCATGGATAAAGCATTTCATACTCTTATAAGGAAAATTACAATAGGAAAAGACTCGTTAATTTTTGGCGGAAATGGATATATAGAAGAAAATAACAGTATTTATGTTAATCACCATTCTAATATAAGCCACCCCCAGAAAATTTCATACAATAACAATACGATTACATTTGATTTTGCTGCATTGAGTTATAAAGATATGAACGAGAACCAATATTCTTTTTACCTTGACGGGTTTGAGGACGATTGGTCTTCCTGGTCTAAAACAAGCAAAAAACAATATACCAATTTACGGGAAGGTAATTATGTTTTTCATGTAAAATCGCGTAATTTACTAGGTATCGAAGGAAATTCCATGCGTTTTGAATTTACTGTTGAACCTCCATGGTACAGGAATACTGTAGCTTATATCAGCTATGGTTTGTTTTTAGGTCTTCTGTTTTATCTTGGATTATTATACAATTCAAGACGGTTAAAAGAGAAAAACCGGAAGTTAGAAGAAATCATAAGAGAAAGAACACGTGAAATTTCCGAACAAAAAAAGGAAATTCAGCAACAAAAGGAAGAGATGGAAAGCCAGAGAGACTCAATCGCCAACCAGGCTAAACAATTGAGGCTCATAAACCAGGAATTAAAAAAATTAACAATTGTTGCCAGTGAAACAGATAATGCTATCATAATTACTGATCCTGAAGGCAATATTGAATGGATCAATGAGGGTTTTGTCAGACTCTTCGGGTACAATATTGAAGAAGTGAGAGAAAATTTTGGAATTAATATTCTGAAAGGAAGTTCTGCAGAAGATATAAATGAAATATTTAACAAAGTAATAACAAATAAAACTTCTGAAATATATGAATCAAATGTAGTAGCTAAAAACGGTGAAATAATCCATGTTAACACAACACTTACACCTGTTTTAGATGAACAGGGTGAAGTAGAAAAAGTCATAGCTATAGACTCAGATATTCGCGAACTAAAAAAAGCAAAAGAAGAACTTGAAAAGCTTAATGCTACAAAAGATAAATTTTTCTCCATCATTGCACATGACCTGAAAAATCCTTTCAGCTCACTGCTGGGGGCAACAAATATTCTGCTCAGAAAATTTTATAAAATGGAGAAAGAGAGAATTTATGATTTTATAAAAGAAATCAAGCAGGTTACAAAACATGGCTATGATCTCCTGATTAATCTTCTCGAATGGTCACGAGCACAAACAGGGCGGCTGGATTTCGAAATGGAGAACATCAATCTCCATTTATTGGTTGAAAACAATATCTCTCTTTTACAAACAGCCGCCAATAATAAAAGAATAGCACTGTATAACCAGGTTGATCCCCAAACAACTGCCTTTGCGGATGCCAATACTATTCAAACCGTTCTGCGTAACTTGCTCTCAAACGCCATTAAATATTCTCATAAAGAAGGAACTATATTTGTCAGTGCAGAGGAAAATAAAGATCACATAAAGATAACTGTACAAGACGAGGGAATTGGAATACCAGAAGACATCCAGGAAAAAATCTTTAGAATTGATGAAAATTTTTCTCAAAAAGGAACAAATGATGAATCCGGAACAGGCTTAGGTCTTGTATTGTGCAAGGAATTTGTTGAAATGAACAAGGGCGCCATCTGGGTTGAAAGCAGAGAAGGGCATGGAAGTAAGTTCTTCATTACCCTTCTAAAAGCAAACTAATTGGGCAAATTCAGAAGTAG
>JBKGZD010000237.1:0-2763 GCA_046545795.1 Bacteroidales bacterium
CACAGGGAGAAAAATCCTACAACCTTGAAATCATCTGCTCTATAATCTTTGTGAGCTTTGGCTCTACTTTTTCTGCTGCCTGCTGGACGATTTCGTGGGATATTTTTTCGATCTTTCCGGGAACACCTAAGTCTGTAATTACAGAAACCGCAAAAACAGGAATTCCCATATGGTGGGCTGCAATTACCTCCGGGACTGTTGACATACCCACTGCATCACCACCTATGATACGAAAATATTCATATTCCTTTGGTGTTTCCAGGGTAGGACCGGAAGTAGCAACATAACAGCCTTTCTGAACTTTAATTCCATTTTCTGCAGCAATTTTTTCGGCCATCCCAATCAGCTTATCATCATAAACCTCGCTCATGTCAAGAATACGTGGTCCCAGTTCATCAATATTTTTGCCAATTAGCGGATTTGGCAACAGGTTAATGTGATCATTCATTATCATTATATCCCCTACTTCAAAATCCGGGTCCATACCTCCACTTGCATTGGACACAATCAACTGTTTAATTCCCAGCATTTTAAATATGCGAACGGGGTAGGTAACTTCCTGCATATTATACCCTTCGTAGTAATGAAACCTTCCCTGCATGGCAATAATCTTCTTTCCACCCAGCTCTCCGAAAATAAGCCGGCCATGGTGCCCATCAACCGTTGATACCGGGAAATCAGGAATGTCTTCATAATCAATCGTGGTTTTGATGTCAATATTTTTAACCATTCCACCCAGGCCTGTTCCCAGGATAATACCAATTTCAGGATCATCACCTGTTTTACTGCGGATAAAGGAAGCTGTGTTTTTTATTTTTTCTAACATAGTCAATAATTTCTTTATTAAAATCGTCTGTTCGGTTATTTAAAAACTTAATTTTTACTGGTATATAAAACAGAATCTCATTAAACGAATCTTTTAAAATAGGATAATCCCTTAATCTCACTGCATCCTTTTCTGTAGTAATAATCACCTTTTTTTCACCCTCCATTTTCTCGAACTTCCTCTGTATCCTACTAATATCCTGCGTTGAAAATCTATGGTGGTCGGCAAATTTAACAGAATAAATTTTTTCTGAGATATTTTCTTCAACATATTTTTTCAACGGTGTTGGATTTGCAATAGCCGTAACCAATAGCACAGAAGGTTCCTGTTTTAAAAGTTCTTCGGAAAATTGCCCTGTTTTGCTGTTTTTTTTCTTTTCAGGAAAGACAGGGATTGGTTCTCCATATTCCAGTGTAGTGAAAAAAACTTTCTGGTAAGGATACGGCTTAAGCTTTTTGAGCATCACCCTTCGCTGTATGGGCTTAAAATCTGACGGGGATTTCGTCACAACAATAATATTCGCTCTTTTCTTACCACTTTTAGGTTCCCGGAGGTTTCCCAAAGGCAATAGAAAATCCTTGTTTATGGGGTGAGAATAATCAATCAGCAGGATGTTAAGATTAGGGTTAACCCTTCTATGCTGGAATGCATCATCCAGAAGCACAACATCAGGAGCATTCTCCCCGGACAGCAGTTTTTTTATTCCACTCACGCGATTACTGTCAACTGCAACTGTTATCCCCGGGTATTTAAGTTTCATCTGCAATGGTTCATCCCCTACCCCGGCAACTGATGAATCAATGCCTGCAATGCGAAACCCCCTGGTTTTCCGTTTATAACCCCTGCTCAGGATGGCTACATTGAATTCTTCTTTTAACAGATTCGCAAGAAATTCTGTATGTGGAGTTTTCCCCGTACCACCCACTGTAATATTACCCACAGCAATAACGGGAATATTGAAAGAATAAGAAGGAAAAACGCCATAATCGTATAACTTATTCCGGATTGTCACAAAAAATCCATAGATAATGCTGGCTGGCAGCAATATAAAACTTAAAACAATTCGAAGATTACGCATAGCAAAGAATATAATAGTCTGCCAAAGTTAATAAAACAGAAAAAAAGAAACCAGTAAAAAGATGTTATCTCACAAAACTTTTAGGGACGAAATCCATATTAATTTTAATTATCAAGGCAATGGTTAAAAATTATTAATTATTATCTTTGTAATTCATGAGATTGTTATTTAATAAAATTATTGGCCTTATGGAACTTACCATGATAAAATAAACATCTCCTTTTGTGATACTATTGTTTATATTATCATGGACGTTTCTTACGTTAAACCAGAAAAAAATTTCAACCATTGGTAGCACAGCAGGGAACAGGGAAAAAGCGATGGTATGCACTATATACAAAATCCCGGGCAGAAAAAAAAGTCGCAAAAGAACTTCAGTTAAGGGGAATAGAGGCATACCTTCCACTCGAAAAAAGGTTGAAGCAATGGAGTGACCGCAAAAAATGGGTGGAAGAACCACTTATTCGCTCATATATCTTTGTGCATACCAATCTGAAAGGACTTCATAATGCTGTCTATACTCCCGGGGTGGTAAAGATCGTTACCTTTGAAGGGAAACCGGCTCCAATACCAGACAAGCAAATACAGGCCATTAAAAATGTCCTGAGCAGCAAGGAAATATACGAAGTTACTTCTGATAATTTTGAGCTGGGAGAAATGGTAGAAGTAAAACAAGGCCGGCTAAAAGGTTTACAAGGTGAGATGGTCAGGCATTTGAACAAATACAAGGTATTAATACGTATAGAAGTCATTCAGCAAAATCTGATGGTCAATATAAATCCATCGTACCTGAAAAAGATGGAAGAAAAGGTCTGAAAACGGCCTGACATACAATAAAAACAGCCTTTTCAGCACATCA
>JBKGZD010000238.1:0-2760 GCA_046545795.1 Bacteroidales bacterium
TTCAATACCATCTAAGGCAAGATAGCTGTTCCTTAGCGATTTTATTTGTTTCTGGGTTTTATTCTTTCCGCCAATTTCAACTATAAAACTATTATTAACATTAAAATCACCGGAAGGAGTATAATAGAGTTTTGTGAGTGAGTTCAACTGGTTAAAAAAGAATGTTTCTCTCAATGTTCCTGTATTGATTTGTTCTTCTCCAATGGCATATAACAAATTGGGGTTTCCCGGGAAGATTTTATCCGGTTTTGCCATATAACTCATTCCCCTTTTTTCAGTTTTTAAGAGAGTTATTAAATGTGCATTTTCAAGATAGTGAATATATCGTAGGAGTGTATCCCTTGAAACACCGATTTTCTGGCTTAATTCAGAAATGTTTGGCTTGAAGGGAGCGCTTGATGTAATGACATACAGGAGTCTTTTTAATTTCACAACCGCCCCGTAATCAATATTAAGAGTAGCAGGCATATCAGTTTCCAGGGTCAATATAATCGTATTAAGAAGTCTCTGCAGGTAATTGTTTTGGTTTTCAATTGAATAAGGATAACTTCCATATTTCAGGTATTCGTTAAATACACGAAGGGGTTTTATACTGTCCATTATTTCAGCAGCTTTTTGTGGATGGGTGTTGAGTAATTCATGTAAAGATATTTTCGGAATCTCTATCCGGTAATGAAGCCTTATATATTCTCTCAGAGACATTTCATTAAGGTTATATATTACAGACCGTCTGCTCAGGTCTGAATTGCCTTTTAATATTTGTAACGCAGAAGAACTTGTCAATATTAAATGCAAGTCCGGATGATCATCATAGATGTTTTTTATTTCACGTGACCAGTCCGGATATTTATGAACTTCATCAATAAAAAGATGCGTACCACCCAATTTTGCAAATTCATCTGCAAGATTTACCAATCGGTTTTCGGCAAACCATATATCGTCAAGACTAATATACAAGGCATTGTCATTGTATCCGAACTTTTCTTTTAAATATTGAAGAATCAGTGTCGTTTTACCAACTCCTCTAGCTCCTTTTATAATAATCAATCGATCGTTCCAGTCAATTTTGTTATAAAGGTATCTTTTGAAAGATACCGGCACCCGTTTGATTTTTTGCAACGACTTTTGTATAAGTGAATTCATAATATTGTTGTGTTCGTTAGGCAAAAATAATAAAATTTTGTCTAATGGAAACAACAAAATGAGAAAAATAGAAGATGTAATGCTAACGCACCCGGACCTGGCAGCGTTTTCCAAACCTGCCGGTGTCTGACAAATCTGCAATATATTTTTGTAAAGTATTTTTGAATTGATTATCATAATAAACAAAATTTAGCTATATTTGCTTAATAAAATAAGCAGTATGAATAAACTCATTGAAAAACATCACAAGAAATTATCTGCAATTTCTCTTGATTTTATCCGTGGTATAATGGATGAAATTCATTGGAATGCACGATTGATTGGAATAAAAGGAGCGAGAGGAGTTGGTAAAACAACCCTGCTTTTGCAATATATAAAACAACATTTTACTGATTCAACTGAAGCATTATATGTAAATCTTGATGATATCTGGTTTTCGCATAACAGATTGGTGGATTTGGCTGATAATTTTGTTAAACGAGGTGGAACTCATCTCTTCCTTGATGAAGTCCACAAATACACGGATTGGTCACAAGAAGTAAAAAACATTTATGATGACTATCCTGAATTACATATTGTATTTACCGGATCTTCATTATTAGAGATCTTGGATGCAAGAGCAGACCAGAGCAGAAGAGCTGTAGTGTACCACATGCAAGGACTTTCTTTCAGGGAATTTTTAAACTTCAACCTGAATACAGAATTTAGAGTATTCAAATTAGAAGAAATTCAACACAACCATATTCAGCTTTCTAATGAGATACTTAAAACTATAAAGCCTTTAAAATACTTTGATACTTATTTACAGAAAGGTTATTACCCATTTTTTAAAGAAGTTCCGGAACTCTACCATGCTCGTCTTGAAGAGATATTGAATATGATCATCTATATTGAATTGCCCCTTCTCAGGCATGTTGATATTCATTTTGCTACTAAACTTAAACAGCTTTTAATGGTTATTTCTGAATCAGCTCCTTTTATACCAAATATTAAAAAAATAAGTGAAAAAATCGGAATCAACCGGAATACCCTGATTAGTTATTTACATTATCTGGAGGAGTGTGGAATTATTTTGAATTTATACAGAAGCAACAAAGGCATATCCCGTATGCAAAAACCTGATAAAATTTTTCTGGAAAATACCAATATTGCTTATACTGTAAATACAGCTGTTCCCGATGTAGGAAATTTAAGAGAGACCTTTTTTTTCAATCAATTGAAGTTCCAACATAATTTGACATTTCCTGTGGAGGTAGATTTTATGGTAGATGATACCTGGTTTTTTGAAATCGGTGGCAAGAATAAAAAACAGGACCAAGTGATTAAATTACCCCGGGAAAAAACTTTTCTTGCGGTTGATAATATTGAATACGGTCATAAGAACCAAATCCCTTTATGGATGTTTGGTTTTTTATATTAATAGAATTCATATTAACTGGCATTATTCATGAATTATTAGACTTGCCAGGTCTATCTCAAAATTACTTGCCAGCGTCAACATTAATAGTCTCGCAGAGACGACATTATAATAGGAAATTGCGCCCTCATTACCTCTGAGAGAAGCTGTCTAAAAAGTAATTAAATTAGATTTTCAGCAACTTTTTGCCCCTTGCCCTA
>JBKGZD010000239.1:0-2729 GCA_046545795.1 Bacteroidales bacterium
ATCAAACATCTAATATCTATCCGTATCCCAATTTATATAAATCATAAACAAAAGCCCGCTTTTTGGGGGACTCCTTAATTTATTATATTTTTGTAATATTGATTTGTAACCATGAATAAAAATGTCAGATGGAGATCATGCTGCCCCATAAAATAATGTTCCTTATAAATTTCATTGCCCAATGACCAGAAAAGAAAGATTCAATAAAGTGATAAGTTACTTTCAGGAAAATCATCCTATAGCAGAAACGGAGCTTATTCACCGTAATCCGTATGAACTTGTTGTTGCAGTTATCCTTTCAGCCCAATGTACAGATAAACGCGTAAATATAATCACACCTCCTCTTATAGAACGGTTCCCTGAACCAAAACAACTGGCAGAAGCGGATATTTCAGAGGTATATGAATACATTAAAACATGCTCCTATCCGAATAACAAAGCTAAGCACCTTATCGGCATGGCGCGGACCTTAACAGAAAAATTTGATGGTATTGTTCCAGATGACGTGAATGATTTACAGAAACTTCCCGGCGTTGGGAGAAAATCTGCAAATGTTATAGCGTCAGTTGTGTACAATCAACCAGCGATGGCGGTAGACACTCATGTATTCAGAGTTTCTGCACGCATAGGTCTGACACACCAGGCAAAAAACCCACTCCAGGCAGAAAAACAGTTAATAGAATATATTCCTGAAGACCTGATACCAAAAGCTCATCACTGGTTGATTTTACACGGAAGATATGTATGCACAGCCCGTAATCCTAAATGCAACGAGTGCGGGTTAAGGGACTATTGTAAGTATTATAATCAAACGACATAGGTTTCTGTCTATCAACAATAATTATTTATCTTTCGTATAGCTAATTCATTTTTGTAATTCATTTTTAACATAAATATGATTTATTTCTTCATATTTTGTTGGGAGTTATTTAACATTCTCAGTTTTCGTCGTCAGATTTTTTAAATGATAAATTGTCGTTTTTAATAATAAAGATATCTTTGGGCAAAAGAAAAAATGCATAGAACTTACCATGATAAAATAAACATATGAAATTTTCTGAATTTAAGCTAAATGAGCACATACTTGAAGCCATTTCTTATATGGGATTTGATGAAGCCACCCCGGTTCAGGTAAAGGCTATTCCGGATATAATTGAGGGGAACGATCTTATTGCCTGTGCTCAAACCGGTACCGGCAAAACTGCAGCATTTGTTTTGCCCGTTTTAGATAAATTGTCCCAGGAAGAAGAAACATCGATTAGCACATTAATCATCGTTCCAACGCGTGAGTTGGCAATACAAATAGACCAAGAGATTCAAGGGTTTTCCTATTTTACTAATGTAAGTTCCATTCCTGTTTATGGTGGCGGCGGTGGACAGGACTTTGAAACTGAGCGAAAAGCGTTAATGGGCAATTCTGATATTATTGTGGCAACACCAGGCAAACTTATCTCACATTTAAAAATGGGATATGTAAAATTCGATGATATCAAATATTTAATTCTCGATGAAGCTGATAGAATGCTTGACATGGGATTTTACGACGATATCATGAAAATTATCTCCTATATCCCCAAAAAACGGCAAACGCTAATGTTTAGCGCTACCATGCCACCAAAAATAAGAACACTTGCAAATCAGATTCTCAAAAACCCCACGGAAATAAATATTGAACTCGCCAAACCTGCCGAAGGCATTCTACAGGCTTCCTACTTAGTGTTTGAGGAACAAAAACCGGCGCTGATTAGTTATTTAATTAAAGATAAACAGGAATACGAAAGCATTCTGATTTTTACGGCAACAAAAAGTAATGTATCTCAAATTGTTCGGAAGCTAAAAAGGAATGGGTTTTCTGTTGAAGGAATTTCATCTGATTTGGAGCAACGTGAACGAGAACAGGTCTTATCGCGTTTTCGATCCAGGCAAACACGGGTTTTAATAGCTACTGATGTTATTAGCAGAGGAATTGATATCAAAGATATCCACCTGATTATTAATTATGATGTACCCAGGGATGCAGAGGATTATGTACACAGGGTTGGCAGAACAGCGCGTGCAAAAACAACAGGTGTGGCGCTTACACTAATCAACGAAGATGATATGCTTCGATTTAAACGTATTGAAAAACTCATTGAAACTGAAATTATAAAATTACCTGTTCCCCCTGAAATAGGGCAAAGCCCGGAATGGAAAATAAAACCAGAGCGTAAATACCAAAAACCGAGATATAAAGGAAGGCGTAAATAAACGCAATGCCTGACAGGAAATATACCCAACTTTTAAATAGAACGAAATTCCGGCGTTCATTCTAACCACAAAAAGCAAAGCCTGTTTTTCAAACCCCAACTCACTTTTTAATCGTTCATAAAGGTTAAATACGATCAAAGTTCTCGTCTTTTCTCTCGTTTTCTAAAGGTTTTATTATTAAATCCAATTCCAGTTCCATTTATCTATACCTTACATATTTGTCTATGCGCTTGCTTTCAACGGAAAGCGGTATGCGCCGTGCGGGGTATTCAGAAATGCGTTCTCACCGTGTCCGGCTTTTGACGAATCCCCTGATACAAAATCCGGCTAAAGCTCCAAAACTCAGATGCCAAGCCGAATGCCCGCATTTTGTATATAGAAGTCCCCCTACAAGCTGGCTTTTTTCTATAGTTTTTATACATTGAGGTTTAGCAGATTAGCGTTATGAATTCTTCGTTATTATTTTGCTTTTTGAATCTGTA
>JBKGZD010000240.1:0-2720 GCA_046545795.1 Bacteroidales bacterium
TTTAGAAAGGAAAATCTTCCTCGCGCTCTACTTCTTCCAGTTCTTCCTGTTTTGGTTTTTTCGCTCTTACATGTACGGGATTTCCTTCGACGTATATTGCTTTATATGGCATCGTAGGGCAAGCATATTCGCATGCACCACAACCTACGCAAATCTCTGTATCAACTTCAGGAATTTTCAGGTTGTCTTTATAATCTACCATTGTTACCGCTTGTGTTGGACAGTGTTCGGCACATGAACCACAATCAGTTCCTTCTGTTTCTACGATACAGTTTTCTTTTACAAATCTTACCTGTCCTAACTGTGTAAGCGTTTTGTCTTCAACTTTTATAGGTAAAATTGCTCCTGTTGGGCATACTTCACTACAGATTACACATTCAAAATTACAAAATCCACTGTGATTATCCAGCCTTGGCTGCATTAACCCCCGAAGTCCGTACTCCAGAATTGATGGCTGCAAAACATTTGTAGGGCATGCATTCACACAAAGGTGACATGCTGTACATGCTTCATTAAAACGCTTGGTAGAGCCTGCACCCGGTGGGGATATTGGATTTTGTCGTTTAACAGGTAATGTCGCACTGTATGATATAACTTCCTGTGCTCTGGCGATGCCTGATATGCCAAAAAACCCTAGTATTATACCACCCAGGAATTTTCTTTTGCTAACATCTGTCTGATGGTTTTCTTCTGTTGAGGTTATTTTTGGCGTTGTGTTTTTATACACCTCATTAACGGCAAATTCAGCACTGGAAAACGGGCAAACCTCCATACAATTAAAACAACCAACGCAGCGGCTAAAATCGACATGTTGGCTTTTTGTTTCAATACATCCTCCTTTACATGCTTTTTCGCACAGACCACATTTCGTGCATGTGTCCGGGTTTAGCCGAATTTTAAAAATTGAAAATTTAGACAAAAAGCCAAGAAATGTCCCAACAGGGCAGATAGTATTGCAGTATATTCTTCCGTTAACCAAAGACATCCAGACAATGGTTATAAGAAAAGCCGTAGGAATCATCAAAAGACCAATATGAACAGTTGGAAAGTCCAGTTTATACAAGGTGTAAATACCATAATTGTTGAGAATTTCAGCCAGCATATTGTTCCCCTGGATTAATAATGGACGGAACAAATCGGAGATAATCCTTCCAAAAACGCTATATGGGTCAAACAAAGAGATGATTAGTATGCTGCCTCCAATCAAAAAAATAATTGCTACACCTAATATGGAATATCTTAACCAGTTATAAGCTCTCAGGTATTTGTATTTATGCCTTTTTCTGAATTTTCTTTTCAGATAGCTAACTACGTCCTGTAAGATTCCAAGCGGGCATACAGTAGAACAGTAAACTCTTCCAAAGAACATGGTTAAGATGAGAACGATTATAAAACCAATTGCTCCCCAGGCGAAAATATTAAAAAATTTCAGAGCTGATGGAATAAACTGAATGAATGTTATACTCCTGATAAATTTTGTTGGGTAAAGTCCTGCAAATTCAAGGAAAAATGAACCCAGAACAATAATGAAAAACAATGATATAACAACCCTTAACTTCTTCAGATGTTTACTTTTCATATGGTTATTTTAAATTTTTTATAGGTCATATGGACGTTTCAAATGTTACCTTTTACATTTTCGGTTCATAGATTATATACTTCTTAATTCTCGAAAGAAAAATGTGGAACAGAAAGTATATGATAACCGCCTTTAATTTATTTACTCACTATCTTTTCACCATAAAGGAAAATCCCTGCTTTTTGGCCTGAATATTCTTACATTTTTAATCTTCCTATCTTGAGTTTCTCTAAATTAAATTGTCCATAACCTTCATCCCCGGCAATTGTCATGTGCCGTATTTCTTCCGGTTCAGCTCCGAAAATTTTTGCTGAAGAAACATCTGCTGCAACCATGTCATCGGACATAATAAGATATTTCATGGTTGAAACATCTGATGTCGATACTCCTTTCGGGCCATTTCTCATCATAACCCGGTAAGCATCTACAATATTTAAATCAGGTTGGCGGTATGAAGCGAAATCTGCTATGCATTGGTGCAGATCATTCCTATGCCAGAATTTTCTGTCATACACAGCACCCATTAAATTTTTCATTGAAGCTGTCAGACGTGCTGAACCATGATGCTTAAGAATGGGTACATTAATGAAAACATCTGATTCCAGGATTAATTCATGTTCTTTTGCTTTTGTTAAATTCTTGCCTTTTGGAATACTAACTTCCTCATAATATCCTTCATTATTTCCCGGGGCAACCTTTGCACCCGCTTCTTTTGCTGCTTTTTCTATGCCGCTGTTCTGATAGCATTTTTTCCACTCATCGCAAGTATGATCAAAAACATATACTTTACTTGCCCCTTCATCAAAACAGTGTTTTATTATCCGGGCAACAAGTTTTGGGTTTGTATTTCCAGCCCTCTCGGGAGATACATCCCATCCTATATTGGGTTTTATTACGACGGTCTGACCTTTTTTTACAAATTTGCTCATTCCTCCCATAGCGTCTATGGCTTTGTCAAACATCTTGTCAGGTTCTCCATCTTTAACGGCTATAAGGTCATATTTGAGATCCGGATTGTTGGTAGTGTTTGCGAATATCCTCCCGTATCCACCAAATGTGATTACCGAGCCTGTCAAAATGCTTGCTCCTATACTTTTTTTCAAAAATTCTCGTCGTTTCATGGCCTGGGTTTTTGTTGGTT
>JBKGZD010000241.1:0-2716 GCA_046545795.1 Bacteroidales bacterium
GCATCATAACATTTTTCTTCATTGTCTTCATTAACGGCTGCACTGATAGCAATAATGGGGAGATTCCAGTTTTTACTCCTTATTGTACGCGTGGCATTAATTCCATCCATTACTGGAAGAATAAGGTCCATGATAATTAAAGAGATGTTATGGTGTTCCTCCTGCAGGTACTTAATGGCTTCCTGTCCGTCAGTTTTGTGTACCAAAACAGGTACCTTATCCCTGAAAATTTCTTTTATCAGGTAGAAACTGATATAATCGTCTTCCACAACCAAAATTTTATGGTTATGCAAAGTACCGTTTTTATGAGATTGATCAGGAGTGTTATTTGTCATTGCTTTAAATGATAAAAATCAAATAAAAGTATGATAAAAATCTTAAAAAACAAAGAGGTGAATCGATTGTTGCTGAATAAATTAAGGAAATGTGAGTCTTATTACTTCCGCAAACGTTTGAAACAAATGATCTGTTCAGTTATTTCTTAAAAAAGGGCGAATTATACTTTCATTAACGAAGTAAATAGTAAAACTTGCCGATTTAATTGAAAAATCGCAAATTTGCCGGACTATTAAACAGTAAGACAAAATTATTGTTACCCCGTAATATTAATCAATCTATAACTGTAATTTTAAAACAGAAAATACAAACAAATGGTCACAAATAAATTTGAAAATAGCAACCCGCTTTTCCCGGAATTTAATTCTCCAGTTAATTTTGAGAAACTGAAACCAGGAGATATTACAGAAGCTTCAAAAAAGGTGATTGAGTTTGCCAGGAAACAAATTGATAAAATCTCAGGTATTGAAAAAGAAGAGCGAACTTTGTCAAATACCTTGAAAGCGCTGGATGATATTTATAACGAAATTGGAAAGGTCCATTCTTCGGTTTTTTTAATGGCTTATGTACACCCTGATTCCGGTATACGCGACAAAAGTTTAGGTGTTATCAATGAGCTGAACCAGTTTATTAATGAGCTGAATATGAGTCCTGAGCTTTACGAAGCTGTTAAAGAATATAAAGATACAGATGAGGCTGAGCGACTTACAGGAAGTGATAAAAAATTCATGGAGGATACCATCAGGGATTTTGAGCACAATGGACTGGGTTTTCCAAAGGAGAAAAGAGAAAAAATTAAAAGCATACAAGATAAAATATCTGAGTTGGGGGTGCAGTTTGAGACCAACATCAGTTCCCATAAAGATGAGCTTATCGTTTCCGGGGAAGAGATAAAAGGATTGCCTGAGGATTATAAAGAAGAAAGAAAAATGGATGATGGAACATACCGCATCGACCTTTCTTATCCATCTTATTTCCCTTTTATGAAATATGCCGAGTCCGACGAAGCCAGGAAGCAATTGTCTGAGAAGTTCAAGAACATTGCCGCTGATAAAAACCTGGAGATTCTTGATAAGATACTGGTAGAAAGAAAAAGGCTGACTGAGCTTCATGGATATAACAGTTTTGCTGAATACCAGTTAAAGCTTAGAATGGCTAAAACCCCGGAGAAGGTATGGAAATTTGAGGAAAAGCTAAGACAGGAAGTACAGAAAAAAGCGGATATCGATTATCAGCAGTTACTCGGGAAGAAGAGAGAGTATAAAAAAGACCCGTCTGTTGATAAAATACATTCATGGGAATCTGCTTTTTATTCTACGATGCTGCTCAGAGAAAATTACCAGGTAGATGATGAGGAGATAAAGCAATATTTTGAACTGGATAAAGCACTGGAAGGATTATTCCATTTAAGTAAAGTATTGTTTGGGATAGAGTTTAAGGAACTGCAAAACCCGCCGGTATGGCATGATGAAGTTCGTATGTTTGAAGTTTATGAATCCGGACAATTAAGGGGTCGATTCTATCTTGATTTGTTCCCGCGGGATGACAAATTTAATCATGCTGCCTGTTTTGATATTATTTCCGGCAAGTCTGCTGAGCAAGGATACCAGTTGCCTCATGCTGCACTGGTGACAAATTTCCCAAAACCGACTAAAAACAAGCCTTCATTGCTCACGCATTCGGATGTGATTACTTTATTCCATGAATTCGGACATCTATTGCATAACATCCTTACAAAAGCTCCTTATGCTGAGCAGGCAGGGACAAATACAGTTCGCGATTTTGTGGAAGTGCCTTCACAGATATTGGAAAACTGGGCATGGGAGTATGATGCCCTTAAACAGTTTGCAAAGCATTATAAAACCGGGGAGCCGCTTCCTGAAAATCTTCATAAAAGAATGCTTGAAGCAAAAAATATTGGTTCCGGACTGTTTACCTTGCAACAAATTTTTTATGGTATGCTGGACATGACTTATCATGATAAATATGACCCGGAAAATGATGAGGAATCGACAACAGATATTGTAAGAAGATTGCAGAATGAAATTACCTGTTTTGAATACATGGAAAATACACACTTCCAGGCAGGTTTCGGGCACCTGGTAGGATACGAGGCCGGCTATTACAGCTACCTGTGGGCAAAAGTTTATGCCGAAGATATGTTTTCATTGTTCAAAAAGAATGGAATACTCAATAAGGAAATGGGAGAGAAATTCAAACAGAAAGTACTGGAAAAAGGTTCCTCAGTGGAAGAAGAGCAAATTGCACGTGATTTTCTGGAAAGAGAAGTAGAATATTCAGCATTCCTGGAGTCTATAGGATTGGAACAGTAGATTTTGAACCAGGGAATAAAGGAGTCCCGCTACAAGCGGGCTTTTTT
>JBKGZD010000242.1:0-2666 GCA_046545795.1 Bacteroidales bacterium
TTTTTGGTTATAAAATCATTCCAGGATTTATAGTTGCTGGCGGATTTTTTATACAAGGGATTATAGAAATGGCATATGGCAGCGGCTAATCCGTCAGTAGCGTCAAGTGTTTTTGGCATCTGTTCTATATTCAGCATATTTTTTAGCATTCCAGCAACTTGTTCTTTAGAGGCATTCCCATTCCCGGTAATAGCCTGTTTTATTTTTCTTGGTGCATATTCGTATATAGGCAAATTCCTGGAAAGTGCTGCAGACATTGCTACACCCTGTGCTCGTCCAAGCTTTAGCATTGACTGGACATTTTTACTATAGAACGGTGCTTCTAGTGCTACTTCTTCAGGATGATAGGTATCTATAATTTCCAGGACACGCTTAAATATTTTTTGTAATCGTTCGTAATGATTAGCTATTTTGTGGAGTTCAATTATACCCATGCAAATCAGAAAGGGTTCTTTCCCTTTTTTATCAATCAGTCCATAGCCGGTAACCGAAGTTCCGGGGTCTATTCCGAGAATTATCATAATTATCAGTATTACCAAGCCCCTATATAATCATTGAGGCTTTCGTATTTAACTATATTGTACGGGGAACGCCTGACTGTTTTTTTAGTACTGAAAGTTCCATTTTCAATGTGATATAACGCTTGCTGAAGACTGTTTTCTTCACTGTCGCCAAATTCAGCTGGTAAGTAATCTGCTGTTTCAATATCTACTTCGAGACCATCGTAATAATCTGCTTCTCCTTCAGCATTTGTTATTCGAAAGCACACAGGAACAAAAGCATATCGTTCATTATTCTCATAAAAGGCATACATACCAACAGGTTTGCCATAAGTATGGTCTCCAATTGTATAGACTTCCTGGTAAGGTTTCATACCATTAATTAAAGCTTCACTTGCAGAGGCGGTTTGCCTGGTTGTTATAAAATATATTTTATTAAACCCAAAATCCAAGCTCAGTGTATCCTGTGAAAAGGTATGTTCATAGTTTTCATTGCTTTTATTTTCATTATGTAATATTTTGGCAAACACCTCCCCAATATACTTATCCTGGATAATGTAATCCCCTGTTTCCTTTGCTTTGGATAGCATCCCACCTCCATTATAACGAAGATCGATGATTATATTCTGAATGTTATTGTTTGCAAATTCATTAAATACGTCATACAATTCGTCCGAGGTTTTTTGTATAAACTCTTTTATTACTACGTATCCTGTTTTGTTTCCATTATGTTGAATTGTTTCTTTGTGGAGGATGCTGTTAATTTTGATTTCATTTTTAGCAAATGTAGTGTCAATTGTGTCTCCTGCAGGAGATTCGAAGAGGAAATCATTTTCCACTCCTGTTTCCTGGGGTCCTGAAATTTTATTTAAATCCACAGAAGGGTCAATTGTTGTTCCGTTAATTTCCCGGATTATCCATCCGCGGGTGATATCTGCTTTATTTAATGGTGAATCCTCAAAAACGAATGAAATTCTGAGATTGTCTTCTGTATCCCATTTTTGGCCATATCCGTACCCAATATATGCTCCTGCTTCATAAAATTGTTCAAACTTTTCCACAGTTGTTATATAGCTCCACCTGTCTTTTTCATTTTTGATGGCATCTAATACCTCCATTGGTGTCTTGTAATCTTTAGGATTTATATCCGGCAATTCATCATTCCACAAGTACCATTCTTTCATCAGGTTATAAAAGGGTTCGTTGGCCTCGTCATATCGTTGTGAATCATCCGGCATTACTATTTCTTCATCGCATCCGGTGATAAAAATCACTGAAATGAATAAGACAATTAATATGAATGGGGAGTTTTTAGACTGCAACATTTTTTCGTTTATGTTTTTTATGTATTTCCTGTAAAATAATTCCTGAAACAATGAATATGAGTCCGATGACCGTGGTCAGGAATATTTTTTCTCCAAGGATAAAGTTAATAAATATTAATGCAAAGAAGGGGGTAAGATAAATAAGATTACTGACATTTGCTGTTGAAGGAGCTGTTTTGAGAGCTTTAAGCCATAAAACAAAAGTTATCCCCATTTCAAAAGCTCCTACATAGAAACAGGCAGCTATTCCATAGAAAGAAGGTATTGTGTGTTCTGTAAAAAGGATATATACCGGTGTTATAAAAACTAATGAAAACAAGAAATTCAGGAATATTTTTGTCACTTCGTCCCTTTCATCTTTAACATTCAATATCCAGAACATTGCCCATATTAATGAACTTCCAACAGCAAGAAATACGCCGAGCGGTTCGGCAAATTTCAGGTCAAAAGGAGTTCCTTCAGAGGAAATCAAATATACGCCGATGAAACTTAAAAAGAGTGCGATATAATTTATTGCTGTTACTTTTTGTTTGAGGATTAAACCTGCAAGAAAAACAAGTACAATGGGCCAGGTGAAATTCAATGGCTGAGCAATTTGTGCAGGTAGGACAGAATAAGCCTTTAAGAGTATCATATAGTAAAAAAAAGGATTCAGAAATCCCAGTATCACTGAATTTCTGTATTGTGTTCGCGTATGATGGGTCAATTGCCTTAATCTACCCTGGGCTAATAGTATAAAAAACAAAATAAAGACAGTAGTCAGTATAGCATAAAAAAGAAGTTCGATAAAGTTTACATGCTTGAGGGCTATTTTGAATGCTGAGGGTATAGTTGCCCAAAA
>JBKGZD010000243.1:0-2664 GCA_046545795.1 Bacteroidales bacterium
GCATTACCGAATTTCAGCTCCAAGTTTTTCTTTAAAGGTATTGATAAGTTTGTTCATTATCTTGTCAATCTGCTTGTCTTTAAGGGTTTGCTTCTCATCTTGCAAAATAAAACTTACAGCATAAGATTTCTTCCCTTTTCCCAGCTTTTCACCTTTATACACATCAAAGAGATTAACTTTCTTTAAAAATTTACGCTCCGACTGGTATGCCAGTTCCCTGATTTTTTCAAATTCTACAGATTCATCCAATAAGAGCGCAAGGTCTCTTCTCACTTCAGGGTATTTGGGAATTTCCTTATATCTTACTGAATTTTGGCGCATAAGCTCAACCACAGCATCCCATTTAATATCTGCATAAAAAACATCGCTCTCAATATCAAATTTGTTTAGAATATCCCTGTTAACTGTACCAACTTCAGCTACCTCATGTTTTTTGATTTTATACTTCAGTCCCTGGGAATAGATGTCGTTCACTAATTCTTCAGAACGAATCTTATTTAGATCAATGCCGGCTTTTTCAAGCAATATATCCACATATCCTTTGAGGTGAAAAAACGAAGGCTGGCGCATGTTTTTTGAATTCGTCATCCAGTGTTCAGGGACAAGATTACCAGTAAGAAAAAGCGCTATATGAGTGTTTTCCTTATAATTATCTAAAACATCTTCTCTTCCTGCATTGTCTTTTTTATTTATCTTACTATAACAGTTTCCAAACTCAAACAGCTTTAAATCAGGCCTTTGGTGATTATAATTATAAGTAATAGACTCCAGTCCTCCAAAAAGAAGGGTTTGACGCATACAGTTCAATTCGTTGCTAAGTGGGTTATGCAAATATGCCAGGTTTTCACCTGGAAATGAATTTAAATTTTTATAATAATCATCATTTGTAATGGAATTGGACATAATCTCAAAAAATCCCATCCCGGTAAGTACATTGGACAAAGTCTCTGTATATAGCTCTTTGTCATCATCCCGGGAATATGTAATGCTTGTATTCAGCTTTTCTGTTATCTTAATCTGGTTGTAACCATAAATTCTGAGAATTTCCTCAATAACATCCACATCGCGTAATACATCAACACGATAAGTAGGGATTTCAAGCAACAGAAATTCATCATTTTCTTCTATAGGAAGGATATCAAGAGATTGCAATATTCTTCGAACCTTCTCTTTCTCCAGTTCTTGACCCGTAAGACTATAAAGTTTTTCCCAGGTAAGCTTAACCCTTGGGTTTTCTATGGGTTCCGGATAATTATCAACGATTTCAGAAGAAATTTTGCCTCCGGCCAACTCCTTCACCATTAAGGCTGCTCTCTTCAGTGCAAAAATAGTATTATTTGGATCGGCTCCCCTTTCAAACCTGTAAGAAGCATCAGTGCTAAAACCATGTCTCTTTGCAGTTTTTCTGATGTATCGAGGGTTAAAATATGCACTTTCAATGAATAAATTCTTTGTTTTTTCGGTTACACCGGAATCGCTTCCTCCTAAAACACCAGCAATACATAATGGTTTCTCAGTGTCGCATATCATCAGGTCTTCGGAAGATAGCTCAACCTCTTCCCCATCAAGAGTTTTGAACCGTGTACCCTCTTCTAAGGTCTGTACAACGATTTTGTTACCGTCTATATCATCCGCATCAAAGAAATGCAGGGGATGACCTGTTTCATGCAGAACATAATTGGAAATATCTACAAGGTTGTTTTTTGGTTGTATGCCAATGGCTTTAAGCCTGTTCTGCAGCCACCCAGGAGAGGATTTAACTTCAATTCCTGTAATTGTAACCCCGCTATATCTCGGACAAGCCTCAGTATTTTTAATCTCCACGGGGACTTGCAGTTGATTATCATCCTGCTGAAAGGCTTCAACTGATGGCTTTTGTAATTCTATTTTTTGTGTTTGTTTTAAAGAGGCCACTAAATCCCTTGCTGTCCCTATGTGAGATGCCCCATCAATTCTGTTAGGGGTTAAATCAATTTCCAGAACAGTATCATCTTCAACATTAAAATATTCTTTTACTGGTTTGCCAACTGGTGCATCGTTGTCCAGCACAATAATCCCCTCATGTGAATCTCCCATACCAATTTCATCTTCTGCACATATCATACCCTCGGAAACCTCTCCCCTTATCTTTGCCTTTTTGATAGGAAAATCCTTTCCTTTCATTTTCAAGGTTGTACCCACAGTAGCCACAACAACTTTTTGTCCTTCATCTACATTTGGTGCACCGCATACAATTGGCAGTTCTTTATCTCCTCCTATATCTACTGTTGTAACACTTAATTTATCAGCATCAGGATGCTTTTTACAAGATGTTACTTTACCGACTACCAAACCCTCCAGTCCTCCTTCAACAGGTTGGTATTTCTCAATACCTTCCACTTCCAATCCAGTGTTTGTGAGAATCTTTGCAATTTCTCCGGGTGTAAGGTCTGTGTCGATGTAATCTCTTAGCCAGTTGTATGAAATTTTCATATGTTTATAATTTTGATTTTAGCGGTCATATGGAACTTACCATAAGAAAATAAACATTTCCTTTTTTGATAATCATGTTTATTTTATCATGGACGTTTCATAAAACTTAGTTTATGGAATAATTCATCAAAGGGAACAAAAATAAAAAATATTTGTCTAACCTGTCTTATAAATAGAAAATGAATCACGAGT
>JBKGZD010000244.1:0-2647 GCA_046545795.1 Bacteroidales bacterium
TCTTATCTTATTTTAATCCGCGGTTTCTTAGCAATGCATCTTCCTTAGGTTCACGACCTCTATATTGTTTATATAATTCCATTGCATCGCTGTATCCGTCTTTTTCTAAGAGTGTACGGAATTTCTCAGCTGTTTCCTGGTCAAATATTCCATTTTCTTCAAATGCTTCAAACGCATCGTTATCAAGTACACCAGACCAGATATAACTGTAATAACCTGCTGCATAACCACCTGTTATATGAGTGAAATATGTACTGTGGTATCTGGGTTCAATTTCAGGAATTAACCCCATAGACTCCAGGTAATCATTTTCAAATTCCATTACTTCAATGTCTTTGGGTTCTTCCATTGTATGGTACTCCATATCAAGCAATGACGCAGCAAGATATTCTACTGTCTCAAAGCCCTGGTTAAAATACTGACTTTTCTCCATTTTCTGAACCAATTCATCCGGCATTACTTCATCAGTTTCATAATGTCTTGCGTAATCCTCCAGCACTTTTTCCTGGGATACCCAATGTTCCATAATTTGTGAAGGAAGCTCAACAAAATCCCTGGGGATAGATGTGCGGGGATACTTATTTGTGTTAAAAAGTCCGTCAAGTGCATGACCAAATTCATGGAATAGTGTTTCCGTTTCGTCAAGACTTAATAAAGCAGGTTTATCACCTGAAGGTTTGGTAAAATTACAAACCACAGTAACAAGAGGAGCTACTCTTTCTCCTTCCTGGTCAGTATACTGACTGCGATAACGGCCACACCATGCACCGCCTCTTTTACTATCTCTTGGATGAAAATCCATGAATAACAAACCTAAATGAGAGCCATCTTCTTCTTTAACCTCCCATGCACGTGCGTCCGGGTGAGGTTTGGGTACATCTTTAACCTCTTCAAAGGTTATTCCATAGAGCTTGTTGGCTACATTAAATGCTCCTTCACGAACATTATTCAATTCAAAATATGGTCTTAAATCACTATCATCAAGATCAAACTTTTCTTTTCTTATTTTTTCAGCATAATACCACCAGTCCCAGCTCTTAAGTTCAAAATCTTTGCCTTTTTCATCTATCATCTTTTGCATTGCATCCCGTTCTTCTTTTGCAACAGGCAGAGAGGCATCCCAAAGCTTATTAAGCAAATCCATGACATTGCCGGGTTCTTTAGCCATTCGTCTTTCTAATTCATAATCTGCATAAGTATCGTAACCTAATAATTGTGCTTTTTCTCCCCTGAGTTTAATAATATCGGAAAGAATCTCCTTATTGTCATATTCATTATCGTTGTTTCCTCTATCTAAATATGCCTTATAAAGTTTTTCTCGTAAGTCCCTGTTTTTTGCATACTGTAAGAAAGGTATCATACTGGGTTTTTGAGTAGTAAAAACCCACTTATTCTCATATCCCTTTTCTTCTGCAGTTTCAGCAGCTGTTTCAATTACTGACTCTGGAAGACCTGCAAGGCTGTCTTCATCCTCAATAACCATTTCAAAACTATTGGTCTCTTTAAGAACATTTTGTCCATACTCCTGTGTAAGGGATGATAGCTTTCTGTTAATTTCTTTCAGTTTTTCTTTTTCCTCTTCAGGTAAATTAGCCCCACTTCTCACAAAATCCAGGTAAATGTCTTCCAGCAGGAATGATTCTTCCTCATCGAGATCAAAATCATCCTTATTTTCATAAACTGTTTTAATTCTTTCAAATAAGTCAGCATTCATCGAAATAGCATCTCTGTGTGAAGATAATTCCGGGGACATCTCCTGTGCAAGTTCCTGCATCTCATCATTCGTATTGGCACTGTTTAAACCATAAAATACAGAAGAAACTTTGCTTAGACTTTCACCACTATAAACCATTGGAACAATGGTATTTTCGAAAGTAGGTTCTGCTTCTGTATTGACAATGCTTTCAATTTTCGCATTTTGCTCTTCCATTGCTTTTTCAAAAGCTGGCTTAAAATGCTCAATTTCTATTTCCTCAAATGGAGGAACTCCAAAAGGGGTGTCATACTCCGAAAAAAAGGGATTACTTTCATCTTGTTGTGTGCAGGATCCCATAAATAAACAGATTGTTAGAAGTAATAAAATAAATTGTTTCACTTTTTTATAATTTTAGGTTTGACAATAAGATTAATTTTCAGATATTCAATTTTAAACGAAATGTGAAAAGTAATAAAATAAGACCTAATCTAAAAGCTTTCGTTTAATATTCTTTTAATTCATGATCAAAGAATTGAAATTCTATAGAACGACCTTCAGGATCTTCTCCATAAAAATGATAGATATTAAATTTTGGATTCATTTTCGGTGGGTCGTTGGCAATATCCTCTAATTCTTCATACATTCTGTCAACATCTTCCTTTTCCGGGTAAAAAAAAGTAATCACACCCTGTTTATCCACCTCATTGCCCTGACAAAATCCAAAAAGCATATTCCCGTGCTTCAGTATTTTACAAGCACCCTGATCTAACCATAGTTCACAACCGATTTTTTGAATATAAAATTGTGAAATTTCCTCAAGTTTAAGTGTTGAGAAAAAAATTATTCCTCCATTTTTTTGAGTCTTCATAAATCTATCTTTTTGAGGTTCTGTTTCCAACTCACTAATATTAAATGAGCTAAAGAAAAACGGGATTATTAATAAAATAAAAA
>JBKGZD010000245.1:0-2635 GCA_046545795.1 Bacteroidales bacterium
TTGTTGCTCTAACTCTTCATAAGTATATTTTTTTTTCATAGAAGGTGTATTTTGGAATAATTAAATTTACCGAATTATAACCTAAAAATCAAACGGGTTGTTTAGATTATTTATATTGAATTCTTTAAAAGAGACTTCTAAAAAGCAGGCTGTCCCCTGTAGTTTTTATACAACAGAATGCGGCTAGATATTCGATTCCGGATGCCAGATTCCGGATACCGGATGAAGGAACGAAAGAACGATGGAACGAAATCGTTTCATGTTTCAAGCTTCAGAGGGCAGATTATAGGTTGATAAGTGAGCTGGAAGATTTGAGGAGTTCGGAATATTGGATTTAATTAGGTTGATTGAGTTATTGGGTTGTTTAAATATCGATCTATAATAGACAATAAATCTGTATGACTGATTGGTTTTGTAATATGCTCATTGCATCCGGCTTCTATACTGGATTTATAATCCTTTTTCATAGCATGAGCTGTTTGCGCCAGAATAGGAATGGCAGAATCCACTTCTCTTATCTGTTTTGTGATTTCAAGTCCGGTTGTATCAGGAAGCCTGAGATCCATCAGAATCAGGGATAACTTTTCTTTGTTGTTGCAATATTGCTGATAACCCTCCTCGCCGGTAGTTGCTGTTATTATTGAAGCATTTGTAACCGAAAGGACTTCTTTGAGATAGTTCATACTTGGCAAATCATCTTCAATGATGAGGATATGTTTGTCTTTCCAGTTATAGATCACAGTCTCATTTTCAATTCTAGTTAAGTCTGGTCTGATTGCCTCAGATTTTTTATAGGGCATGGTAAAATAGAATATAGAGCCTTCCTCTTCCTTGCTTTCCACCCAGATTTCCCCATCCAGAACTTGCACAAGTTCTTTTGTTATTGCCAAACCTAAACCTGTACCTCCATATTTTCTTGTTATAGAATCATCCACTTGTCTGAATCTTTCAAATATTGCTTCTTGTTTGCTTGTTGGTATACCAATTCCTGTATCCTTAACAAAAAATAAAAGTGTCTTGCTGTCTTTTAACTTGTAACCAAATTCTATTGTTCCCTCCTTTGTAAATTTAATTGCATTGTTAATGAGGTTAGAGAAAATTTGTTTCAGTCTTGATTCATCATTTAATACTATATCATTTTCATTGTTAAAACCTTTACTGATACGAATAGAAATTTTCTCAGCCTTGTTAAGGTTGCTCAATTCTTGTTGGAAAATATTTTGCAGGTTGTCCATTAATAAGTTAAGGGAAAATTCATCTTCTTCAATTGTTAATTGATTCGCATCGATTTTTGCAAGATCGATGATGTCGTTCAGCAGGTTTAACAAAGAGTGTGAGCGTTCTACAATTACATCTATAAACTCATTTTGCTTCTCGGGTGATTGTTTATTGTCTTTCATCAGGTTTGCAAAGCCGATAATACCATTCATAGGAGTTCTTATTTCGTGCGACATATTGGCAAGAAAAGCATTTTTTAAGCGAATACTTTCTTCTGCTTTTTCTTTTGATTGGCGTAACTCCTCATTAATTGTTCTTATCCTTTCGTTTGTTTCTTTTAATTCTTCATTCAGTGCTTCATATTCTTCATTTTGTTCCTTGATCGCCTTTTCTGCCTGAAGTTTGTCAGTAATATCTCTGATAAGTCCTACATAACCAACAATTTCTCCTTTGCTATTTTTTAGTTGGCTTGCATTGGTTTCTCCATAAAAGGTATTATTGTCTTTTTTTCTATATTTTATCAGATCTAAAAAACCACTTTTATTGTACAAATTTTTTAACTCCATCCCCATCTGTTCATAATCTTCTGATGTATCGTACAAAAATTCTGTCTGCTTACCCTCTATCTCTTCAAGACTGAAGCCAAACAATTGTTCTGCTGCAGGATTAGCGTCTATAATCCTTCTGTCGGTATTTGCAACCAATATTGCATCACGACTGCTATTAAAAAGGTTACGGTATTTTTCTTCATTGTTTATCAGCTCCTCATGGGATTTATAATGCTCCACAAATTTTGCAACCCTTACTGAAATTTCGTTGAGCAGTTTTCTTTCTTCCTCTAAAAAAGGATCATTTCCTATATTTGGCATTTCTTCCAGATAATTTACTTCAATTGAACCAAATATGTTATTTTGCGTATTCAAGGTGGTATAAAGTTTCCATTTTGTCTCCCGGAAGTTGCCTGAAGAGTATGTTTTACCATCAATAATAATTTTTGCACATGTGTTGTCCGGATATTGCCAGCCTTCAGGTATAACCTCTGCAATTTTTTGTAAAGTTTGTTTAGGGTTATTGTTGTTTTCCTCGATAATTTTCCCGATTTGATACATGCAATTAAGTTCTTTTACTCGTTCAGCCAGATTATGCTCTTCCTCATGGATAATACAACTGAATCTAATTGAACGTTTTAGGAGTTCAGGGGTTAATGCAGGTTTTGTAATATAATCACTTACCCCTGCTTCTATACATATTTTTTCTGATTGAAAACTGTATTTTTTATCAATTGCAATAACGGGAATCTCTTTATGTACTTTTTGAATAGCTTGAATCAGTCGTTCTTTTTCTGCATTATCTTTAGGCAGGAAAAGTAAAAGGATATCATTGCTTTTGGTGATTTCGGAGTTCTTAATTATGCTTG
>JBKGZD010000246.1:0-2634 GCA_046545795.1 Bacteroidales bacterium
CAGGATCTCTAAATCCAAAATTTTATCATAGTCATCTTTAACAATATTGTCCTTTATTAATACTCCACCGTCCTGGCTATCTAACCTTAAAAAATTATGCATGGTAATATCCCCGGGATATCCTGTTGCTGCAGAAACATCCATAACACCAGGCAGATCTGAAAGTTCATTTTTCATAACATCGTAATTATCATGCATAGCATCTGTCAAATTCTTCACCACCAATACCTGTTCCTGGTTAAATCCTAAATCCTTAGTTTTTGCATATTTAATTTGACTATACACTACCAATAATGCAATTACAAGAAAAGACGCAATGGCAAACTGTGCAACAACTAAAAATACACGTAGCCGGCTATTGCCTCTGCTCATTTTTGCACTGGACTTTAAAATAACAGCAGGTTTAAAGGATGATAAATAAATTGATGGGTAAAATCCGGCAATAACACCTAAAACTAAAGCCAAACCAAAATATATTGTCAAGTTTAGCGGCGTATATAATTCATGGCTAAACTCTCGGTTCACAAGAGTTTCAAACCCTCCGGAGAATAACTCAGCCAGGCCAATAGCTATGACAAATGCGATGAAAGTTGTAATTAATGATTCACCAATAAACTGAAAAATCAGGTTTCTCCGTGTGGCTCCATTTACTTTTCTCAGGCCTACTTCAAGAGTACGAGTTTCGGCCCTGGAAGTCTCAAGGTTAATATAATTAATCACTGCAATAAACAGTATAAAAAATGCAAGGAAACTTAAAATAATAATTGTATTCTTATTCCCCGGGGTGGTAATGGTGTATTGTAATCCTTCTGAATCAAGATGAATGTCCCCCAGGTTCTGCAAAGTATGATCTGCTTCCATACCAAGATCCGCAAAATATTCATTAACTTTCTCCTCTATAAAATCATCAAGTTTATCTACGTTAGATTCGTTTTCTGGAGCCTCTTTAAAAAGATAATAAGCATAGCTGCTCATACCCCGATTTTCAAAATAACTTTCAAGATTAGGGAAAACAGAAAAAGGTATGAGAAAATCAAACTGAAGATGGGTGTTTTTGGGCAATTCCTCCATGACTCCAGTCACTTCAAGATTGCGATCTCCCCAGCGAAGGGTTTCTCCCAATGGGTTTTCATCTCCAAAAATGGTATTTGCCATTTTCTCAGTAACAATAATACTGTTAGGAGCTAAAGCAGAACCCTTATCTCCATATTTCAATTTAAAATCAAAAAACCGGAAAAATGTGGTGTCGGAAAAGAATCCAGTATAATCATAGTATTTTTTTTCTTCATAACTAAACTCTACACTACGTCCGTCTAATCGCAATACAGATTCTACTTCGGGTATCTCATCTATAACCCAGTTGTATACCTTTCCTGTAGTCACAGGGGCTTGAATTGTTTTGTTATCAGAAACCCTTACATTAGACACTGAACGAAATATTCTGTCTCTTTTTTCATTAAAATTTTCATAACTCAGTTCATACCGGATAAACGACAATAGTAATATTGCTAAGGCTAAAGAAACGGTCAACCCCAAAATATTAATGCTGGTGTATATTTTATACCTTTTTAAATTTCTTAGAGCTATGAGAAGGTAACTTTTGATCATAATGAATATTTTTTTGTTTTCAATAATACAACGACCATACCAATAAACTTATAACGCTGATTAACAATGTGTTAAAATTGTTAAGAGAAGAAATTTTGTGTACGAATAAGCACAACATTGTCCGAAATCGAACAAAAAGTATTGTTCCATTTTCATAATATTTTGCGTTTTCAAAGTTTCTTTCAACTAAATCCTCAGGTACTTGTTCAGCTGTGAATATTTTTCTCTTTTTTGTTAAAAAAAGAATGAAATTATCCGCCTTAATTTCATCTCAATTATTGAACTTTGAAGGATAATAAAAATTCACCCAAATGAAATGTCCATATGACCAATAAAAAATAGACATATGAGATATATAGCTGACCTCCATATACATTCCCACTATTCAATGGCTACCAGTAAAGAATTAAGACCGGAGTTTCTTGATTACTGGGCTAAAATAAAAGGCATTAAAGTAGTAGGAACCGGTGATTTTACGCATCCCAAGTGGGTCGAAGAACTAAAAGAAAAATTAGAACCTGCTGAAGAAGGTCTTTACAAATTGAAACCAGATTTTAAACTTCCTTCTCTTGTTCCTGAAACACCTGAAAATGAAGTACGTTTCCTTCTAACAGCTGAAATCAGTAACATCTATAAAAAAAACGGCATAGTCAGAAAAATACATAGCGTAATACTTGCACCTGATTTCAAAACTGTTGAGGCAATCCAAGAGAAGCTTTCATCTCGGAAATTCAACATTACCTCGGATGGCCGCCCGATTCTCGGCCTCGATGTAAAAAACTTGCTGGAAATGGTACTGGATATTAATCCTGGAAATTTCTTTATCCCTGCCCATATCTGGACGCCCTGGTTTTCGGTTTTCGGCTCAAAATCGGGGTTTAACACGATGGAAGAATGCTTTGAAGACCTCAGCGATCAAATTTACGCAGTCGAAACAGGATTATCAACCGACCCGCCGATGAACTGGATGTGCAGTTTCCTTGACAAATACACACTGGTCTCTAACTCCGATGCCCACTCTCCGGA
>JBKGZD010000247.1:0-2630 GCA_046545795.1 Bacteroidales bacterium
AAAAAAAGGCTGAAATTTACAAGTTGATCAGTTGGCCTTGGATAGTAGCCCCTTTCTGCATTTTCATGATTCGCCAGGAATTGCTGATTGGTAATTTTCTCTTTGGTTTCCATCACAGATAAGCTTGCCCATGACTCTACTCCTTCAACAAATTCACCATTAATTCTCATATCCAACCCTACAGCATAGCCTTTTGCAAGATTTTCACCAGCATATCGTAATCTGACATTGTTTGATTTATACGGTATAATATTATCAATATCTTTATAATAAACTTCAGCCGTATATTTAAATGGCCTGTTCCACATAATAAAATCATATTCAGAGCCAAACACAAAATGCAAAGATTTCTGGGCTTGAATATCGCGGTTCAGGCTACCGTCCGGGCGCTTCATTTCCTTATAAAATGGAGGTTGAGAATAGCTCCCTATAGATAAATGAAGCCCTAAGTTATTCTGCCAGACGGGCTCATAAGAGATTTGCATACGTGGACTCAGAATAAATACATCACCGAACTCCCAGTATGTTCCTCTTAAACCGGCATTAATATACCAATCTGACGAAACTGAAGGAATTTCATAAGTATTTTGAATAAAAGCACTATAACGATTTGATTGTAACTGGTTATCAGCATTCAGTACATGATATAAATTCAATTCGTTATCCGAATAAGGCACTGAGTAACCAGCAGAATCAACAAACTTCCATTCATTAGTAAAGTCATCTATTACTTCCCTGCGATACTTTACACCCCATTTTATCAAATTATTCCCGGAACTCCACAATCCTTTGTGAGCAAGAGAATAGACATTTCCTTCCAGGTAATTCCTCGCATGCTCCAAAAAGCCTCCAGTACCAAGATTCATCAAACTATCCCCGTAGGTTCCTGAATTCATTGATTTATCAAGTTCATTGAGGTAGTACTCTCCCAGTATATCATATGTTTCTGATTCAATGGTATTAAAAGAAGATGCAATAAACTTCAGAGTGATATTGGAAGAAGGGTTATAAATAGCGGATAGTGCACCCATATAATTTTCAAAAACATCTTTTTCCTGTCCTTCGTAGTAAACAGTAAAATTCAAAGCATCAGTAAATGTTCCAAAAGATGTTGAACGGGTTTGAGGTATAAACCTGTAGGAATTCAGGTTATAATTCCCCAAAAATTCTATGTCCCAGTTTTTTCCTGCATCATATGTTAAATAAGACTGAACATCATAAAATGTGGGTTTATAGTCTCCTTCAACATCCAGGGAATTTAGTAAATACTGGGTAGATTTATAGCGTACCCCTAAATTATAGGTAAACTTTTCATTTTTTGACTGATCCTGAATATGGGCAGACATCCCCAAAAGACTGAGATCAACAGTAGCATCAAACTCCTTCGGTTTTGTATAATTAATGTTCAACACAGAAGACATTTTATCACCAAACTGAGATTCAAAGCCTCCAGCAGAAAAATCAACATTAGAAACCATATCGGAATTAATAAAACTCAACCCTTCTTGTTTACCGCTTCTGACAATAATAGGCCGGTATATTTCAATATCATTAACGTAAATTAAATTTTCATCGAAATTACCCCCTCTGACACTGTATTGATAACTTAATTCATTCCTTGAACTCACACCTGGCATGTTTTTAATAATTGATTCAATATCTCCACTTGAGGTAGGCAGCAATTCAAAATTCATTTTCTCTATTTTCATAAGGCTCCTATCTTTCTGGCGAAGACTAACAACATGCACTTCGTCAATTGATTCAACGGAAGTTTCTAGTTTTATAATCAATGGTTGGTTATAATCAACTTCATCTAAATGGATTTTTTTTGTTCCGAAACCCATGGAAGAAATCATCAGAGAATCAGAATCACCGGAAGGGAAAGTAAGTTTAAAATTGCCGTTATTTTGGGTAGTAGTTCCATATTGACTATTGTTAAGGTATACATTTGCATTGGGAATGGGTCTCCCGTCTAAATCAACTATTTTACCCTCAATGGTTGATTCTTGTGCAAGCAGAATAATGGGAAAAAGCAGAAGAAAAATTAAAATGGATTTTTTGTAGTTCATTTATACTGTTAAAGTAAATTTATACAGGTTTTAACGAAGTGAATTATATAATATTTCCTTACTTGACTGTCAATAAAAAAAGTCGGATAAAGCATTTATTCTGAATAAAATACTCTTTCAACATAAAATATCAAACACTTCCCATTAAATATTTAATTCAGTTAAGGGGCAAATTTATGAAAAGACAGCAGAATATGCAGCATGTTTCACTCTTTTTCACAGCAGGAAGATAACAAACTATTTAATCCCTCTCCCTTGTTTTAACATTAAAAACAGCCTGTGAAATAGTTTGTCCATTTCTGAAATAATAGGTACCACCCCATGAATGTTTTACTTTTCTGTATTCGGTGGCTTTGCCGTCATAATTCACAATTACTCTTTTTACTGTCCGCCGGTCGAATTCATAATTTTCCACTGTCACACCCTGGGGATATTCTTCAGCAAGTGAATTCAAATATTTCTTTTCTTCTTCTTTAGAATCAAAATCTTTAAAACTTTGGAGTTCCTCCGAATCATCTTTTTCTTTATCCTGGTTGGCCTGTTTCTTTTCTCTTTCCTCCC
>JBKGZD010000248.1:0-2623 GCA_046545795.1 Bacteroidales bacterium
ATAACAAACCTTAGTAGAATAAGTTAAAACCCTGAAAACGAACCTCATTACCTTATTAAGGTTTCCTGGTAATGTTTAATAAGGTAATAAGGTTGGAATATTAGTCGAATCATTTGCTACTAAGGTTTGAAGAAACTTGAATAAGGTTTCTATAAGATACCTTACGTGGGCGTTCCAATATAAATAATTATGGTACTTTTTTAGCGCATCAGTAGTAATGTTAACCTTACAATTAAAACAACTTCAACTGCCCGTCATCTTTATTTTTTCTTTTATAAGTATTTTTTTCAATTTCGGTTAATTCTCTTTCTATCCTGTTTAAAAAGGGGCTTCTCTGCATTTCCTTTTCTTGTCCCATTAAAAATCTTTTTCTTGCGTGTGTCAGGTAGAGGTATTCTTGTGCTCTTGTCATGCCTACATACAGCAGCCGCTGTTCTTCTTCCCTGTCCGTTTCCTGGTTTTTATAAAGGGAATAGGGAATCAGTCCGTTTTCGCAACCGGCAATGAAAACGCATTTAAATTCCAGTCCTTTTGAGGCATGCAGTGTCATTACTGTTACTTTTTCAGCCTGCGGCTCGAAAATATCTTGCCCTTTGCCCAGTGACAGGTATTTTAAAAATTTTTCCGGTGAGGCATTAAACCGTTTTCCCAATTGCCTGAGTTTATTGATTACCTCTTCATGGCCGTTATCCTTATTGTCGAGCTCTGCTATGATATATTCCAGCTTGTCGTGAACATTATTGGTACTCTGGATTTTTTTAAATAGCTGGGTTAGCTTTTCTGACTGGAGGTTTTTTTGTAATTTTTTCTTAATGAACTTGTTGCCGGAATTTTGTTCTTGCTCAAGAATATTCTTTACCATTTTGGTATAGGGATGTTTGAAAAATTCATCTTCTGCAATTACCTGGTATGGAATGGTATGGTCCAGCAATGCCTTTTGAATGGCTTTCATCTGCGCTTTGGTACGGCAAAGAATTGCAAAATCCGAAAGACTTTCAATGTTTTCATCCCCTTCACCCTGGGTTACCTGGCTATCCATAGAAAAAAAACGCAACCCACCGCTAAGCTGTTCAATTTTCCTGGCAATATACTCTGCTTCGCTTTTATCGGTTGACTGGGGAGCGATTTTGATTTTTACTCCTTCGTTTAATCCGCTTAGTCCTTCCTGCTGAAGCACATCACCTGAAGCTCTTAAGATATTATTGGAGCACCGGTAGCTTGTATTCAGCTTGTAAATACTGGTTTGCTTGTAGTCTTCTATGAATTTTGAAATAAAGCGGGCGCTTGAACCCCTGAAACCATAAATAGACTGGTTTGGATCACCGATTGCAAACAGGGAAGGGTTTGCTTCTTTATTGGTTAACAATTGCAGAAAATGATATTGTACTTTATTGATGTCCTGGAATTCGTCAACCAGTATCCACTTGTATTGCTCGTGTAAATTTTCCCGCAATGGAGGATTATCGTTCAGAATAGTTACAGGAATATAAACCAGGTCGTCAAGGTCGGCCACGTTGTATTCCTGTAACTTATTGCGATAAGTCTCAAAGGCCTCTTTTAACGTTTTATCTTCTATTTCTTCCGGAAGTTTTAGCTCTTGTTTTATGAATGTAAATGCTCCGGCATATTTTTTTGCTTGTGTTGCGTTTATCTGTAAAATATCTGTAATGAAATCTATTTTGCTGTCTTCATCAAGAATTGAAAAGCCTGGTTTTAAGGAAGATTTATCAATAAAATGGTTAAGCAGCCTATACCCGAAAGCATGGAAAGTGGAGACAGTAAGTTCATTGGCTTGTTGTTTGTTCTTCAGCAACTTTTGAAGGCGGTTGTGCATTTCTTCCGAGGCTTTATTGGTAAATGTGATAGCCAGAATGTTTTGCGGCCTTACCTGTTTTTCATTTACCAGGTAGGCTATGCGACTTGTTAATACTCTTGTTTTTCCCGTTCCCGGCCCAGCAATAACAATTGATGTACCTTCCCAATGTTGGGTGGCATGAATCTGTTCCGGGTTAAGACCTTTTAGTGTGCTGTTTTGCTGAGCAGCATATTCTTGAGATGGCTCTCCTGCCATACTTTTATTGCTGTACAGTTGCTCTAACTTCCTGTATTCCGCCAGGTCAAAGTTTATGAGTTTTCTTTTCTCAACTGGCTTAAAGGATACCGTGTCTTTGAATAGAGAATCCTGGGAGCCGGTATATTTTACTTCATCAGGGCGGAATACTTTAATTTCTCCATATTCTCCATCGAATCCTTCTTTGATGATTACTTCATGACTACGCATTCTTCTTATTCCTTCAGCAATCACATCACCGGCTGCTGAACGAATTTTTTCCAGTGGCAGGAAATGAAGGATGTTGAATTCCGTGCCCAGTTTTTTTATCAGGTTTTCATAAATCGCGCCTATTTTTTTGGACTTTTCCCCCACACCTTCGATTTCTGCAAGCATCTCTTTGAGAGGGATGATAGAATAGAAAGGCAACCTGTTTTCTTTTTGTGTAATATCTTCACGATCTGAGAGCTCAACCACCCGGTTGGTCACACCTACCGTTACTTTTTTGCCACAGACAGGACATATTCCTCGGTGTTTTAGTGTTTCAACAGGGCTCCATTGAATTCCACATTT
>JBKGZD010000249.1:0-2621 GCA_046545795.1 Bacteroidales bacterium
TTAAACACTAGTTTTTCTCCCCGTTTCCAATAACGATCCACACAGAAATATCCTTTCCGTTCAAACTGAAACTTATCTTCCGGTTTTGCATCCTTCACAAATGGTTCGGCCATGGCGTTTTCCAAGACATTCAGTGAATCAGGATTAATATTGGATTTGAAATCTTTCCCCTCTTCTTTAACCTTAGAAGGGTTTTCAGACATAAACAAGCGGTCATATAGCCTTACTTCCACGGGCACTGCATGTTTAGCAGACACCCAGTGTAACGTTCCTTTCACTTTTCTTCCATCAGGTGATTTACCTCCCTTTGATTCCGGATCATAGGTGCACCGGATTTCAGTTATATCTCCAAATTCATCTTTCACAACCCCTTCACAAGTAATAAAGTAAGCATAGCGAAGTCTCACCTCTTTCCCTGGTGCCAGCCGGAAAAATTTTTTCGGAGGGTCCTCCATGAAATCATCCCGTTCAATATATATTTCTTTTGAAAAAGGAACTTTCCTTGTACCCATGCTTTCATCTTCCGGATTATTGACAGCATCCAAATCTTCTTCCTGGTCATCAGGGTAATTCGTAATTACTACCTTAATTGGATCCAATACAGTCATAACACGTTGCGCTCTCCTGTTCAAGTCTTCCCTTATACTATTTTCCAAAAGAGCAACATCAATTACGTTATCTCGCTTGGCAATACCCACTTTTTCAGAAAATTCTCTAATAGATTCCGGCGTATAACCTCTTCTGCGAAAGCCTGAAATCGTAGGCATTCTTGGATCATCCCATCCATCAACATAGCCTTCGTTCACAAGCTCCAGCAATTTACGCTTACTCATCACTGTATAGCTCAGATTTAAGCGGGCAAATTCTATTTGTCGTGGTCTGGGTTCACCCGGTTCAGCTATATGGTCAAGGAGCCAGTCATAAAGCGGCCGGTGCACTTCAAATTCAAGAGTACACAAGCTATGTGTGATTCCTTCAATAAAGTCAGACTGTCCGTGTGCAAAATCATACATGGGATAAATGCACCATTTGTTCCCTGTTCTTGGGTGGGCCTGATGGCGTATCCGGTATATAATCGGATCACGAAGGTGCATATTTGGTGAGCTCATATCAATCTTTGCTCTGAGTTGGTAGCGTCCTTCTTCAAATTCTCCATTTCGCATTCTTTTAAAAAGATCCAAATTCTCTTCAACCGGACGATCACGATATGGGCTTTCTTTGCCTGGTTCAGTAGGTGTCCCTCTTGTAGCTTTAATTTCCTCGGGGCTCAATTCACAGATGTAGGCATTCCCTTGTTTTATCAGTTTCACAGCAAATTCATAAAGCTTTTCAAAATAATCAGAAGCATAATACTCCCTGTCTTCCCAGTCAAAGCCAAGCCAGCGTACATCCTCTTTTATAGAATCAATATACTTTTGTTCTTCTTTAAGTGGATTGGTATCATCAAAACGCAGATTCGTCTTCCCATTATATCGCTCTGCAACTCCAAAATTCAGGCAGATAGATTTCGCATGTCCTATATGCAGAAACCCATTAGGTTCGGGAGGAAAGCGGGTATGAATTCGTCCGTCATTCTTTCCGTTTTTTAAATCCTCTTCAATGATTTGTTCTATAAAGTTTTTTGGACGCTCTTTGTCTCCTTTTGTATTGTCTGTGTTTTTTAAATTTTCTGACATGAGTAGTTGGTATTTTATTAATCAATATTATAAAGTTCCAATTAACAAATTTATTTTGAGATTGAGATAAAAAGTATTCTATATTTGTATGCCAAATAAATACAAAAATATTTCAAATCTTTGAATTATCTTACTAAATCGCTTCTAAATAATTTTGTTATGGGACAAATACAACTCGAAAATATGGAATTCTATGCCTATCATGGGCATTTCAAAGAAGAACAAATAGTTGGAAACAGGTTTTTGGTCAATCTAACCCTGGAAACAAATATGAACAAACCAGCAGAATCTGATAATCTGAAAGATGCTTTAAATTATCAAACGGCTTATGAAATTATCCGGGAAGAAATGAAAAAAAAATCTCATTTGCTTGAAAATATAGCTAAACGAATACTTGATGCGCTCTTCAATCATTTCGACCATTTAGAAAAAGCCACTATTAAAGTCTCAAAAATGAATCCGCCGATGGGCGGAAAAATGGACAGTGTAAGTGTTTTGCTGGAACGCTAAAAACATCTAAAACAACATAATAATCTATTTATTTAGAATGTTATTGAAATAGCCGGTCTTGAAAGTCCGGTTATTTTTTCGTAATTTAAAAAACACTAAATATTAGAATATTATGATTGAGGAATACAAGTTTGGAAAAATGGTTATAGATGGAGAGACCTATAATAAAGACCTGATTATCACCAAAGATGGAGTTTTATCGAACTGGTGGAGAGACAAAGGACATCGGTTACAGCTAAAAGATATCAAAAACGTCTTGGAAGATAAAAAGCCAGAAATGCTTATTGTAGGGACAGGTAAATTTGGCATGATGAAAATATCAGATGAAGTGAAAGACTACCTCCAAAAAAAAGATATTGAATTATACGAAAAAGAATCGGGAAAATCTACGCAGGAATTCAATAAACAATATCATGCCGGAAGAAATGTGGTGGG
>JBKGZD010000250.1:0-2596 GCA_046545795.1 Bacteroidales bacterium
CCCATAATCAGGTCCCAGTCAACTGAAGAAGCAATGGTCAGTTTGGTTGAATACTGATCATCTTGATCAATTCCACTAATACCATTTTCATACTGCTCAAGGGTATTGAAATTAAATTCAATATTTCCCCCGGATTCAACATTTAATCGAAGGATAGAGTTTAAGGTTACTGAAACCGGCACTACGGCCCTGTCGTCCACAGCCTGGCTAAACGACTGTAAATTAACGCCAAAAAATACTACTAAGAGTAAAACGATTAACTTTTTCATAATTATTAAGGTTTGATTAACATTAAAATTCTTATTTTCAGGTACAATATAAATTTATTTCCAAATATGATCAAATATCAATGCCTTTTTTCATCAAGTTTTCAAGGTACTTCATCCGGCTAAAGGTAGATTTTATCAATTATACAACAATACTGACTTAGTAAGTGCCTCAATTTGATAAATTAACGTACGAATTTTTATAATAAACGTAAATTTCATCTAATTGGTTACCCCATTTAATTTAAATCCGATCACCAAAATATCATCTATCTGATTTTCTCTGTTCCCCATCCACTCAGAAAGCGTTTTCCTGAGTATTTCTTCCTGCTCTTTCATAGGCTTTTGGCAATTTTCTAAAAGTAAATTCTGGAGATTTTTTAATAAAAATTTCCTGTTTTTTGGACCCCCAAACTGGTCAATATATCCATCAGAAAAAATATAAAAACTCGTAGGCCGGTCCACTTTTATCGTTGTTTCTGAAAAATACCTTTCTTTTTCTGTCTGAACACCACCAATTGGAACCCTGTCGCCTTTTATGAGGTTTGCCTTTCCATCCTGTATATAAAGCAAGGGATTTTTAGCGCCTGAAAACTGTACAGTTCTTTTTTTCTTGTTAATCACACATAATGACATGTCCATTCCGTCCCTGTTACTGCCTTCATCCTGGTTCAGGGTTTTTCTTATACCTTTGTGCAATTCTCTTAATATTCTGTCTGAACGTGTAATTCCACTCTGTGTTATATCATCCAGTAAGTTATACCCAATCATCGACATAAAAGCACCTGGTACTCCATGTCCGGTACAATCAACTGCAGAAATTACAAATTTGTTATTCTCAAAAGGAAGGAATTTATCTTTCCCCGGGTTGTTCTTTTTAGTTTCTTCAAATTCATCCATTTCTTCATAAAGATCAACATGGGCTTCTATTTCCTTAAACCAGTAAAAATCACCACTTACCATATCCACTGGCTGAAAATATATGAAAGATTCCGGGAGGAAATTATTTAAAGTTTCCTTTGGTGGGAAAAGCGCCTCTTGTATTCCTTGAGCATAACTTATGCTTTGGGTAATTTTAATGTTCTGGTCTTCTATTTTATCAAATGCCTCTTGTAACTGTTCTGACTTCTGCTCTATTTCTTTATTTTTTTCAGCCAGTTCTTTGTTGGCTCTTTGCTTAGCTTTATTGCTACGATACATAACTACAATAAGGAAAACACCCAGTAATAATCCACCTGCAATTGAAAAAATAATCAACCGCTGCACTCTCTGCTGAGCTTTCTGCCTTTCCAGTGTTTCCTCCTGTAGTTCCATCCTTCGGTCTTGACGTTCAATCCGCAACTCTTTCAGACTGTCTTTTCTCCTGGCCTGGAGCAGTGAATTTTGTTTTTCCTGTACCACTTCCTGGATAGAATCCTGCCGTTCCCTGGAACGCACCCTTTGAAGCTGAGCTTCGAGCTCCTGGGCTTTCTTCTCAGCTCTTGTTTTTCTGATTTCAGCAAGATTTTCTTCTTCTCTTTTCTGGTAATCATCCCTCATGTTTTGACTTTCCACATGTTCCTGGTATGAAGAATATTTGTCCCTGTATTCTTCATATTTATCGAGATCACCTATTTTATCATAATTTTTATACAACTCCCTGTATATATTCACAAGCATCCTGGGATATTCTTCCTGGTTAGCAATATCCATAGCTTCCTCAAGATACTTATTTGCCTCCCTGTAATCGCCGGTCAATCGCAATATATAAGCTACGTCCAATAATCCCGAAGCAATTTGTTTCTTGTCTCCTATTTTCCTTCTTACTTCAAGACTTTTCTTAAAATACTCCAATGCATCGGAAAGTTCTTCCAGATCGGTATATATCAGAGCTATATTGCTATATATTTTCTGGATGCTATTCAATTTACCCAATTCTTCAAACAGAGGAACAGTTTCAAGAAAATATTCGATCGCTTCATCTGTATTTTCATTTTCCCAGTAAATAAAGGCTATTTTATTTAAAGAGGAAACAGCATCTTCTACCTGGTCTCTGTTCAAATAGTAATCAACCATTTCCTCATGTTTTTCAACTTCTTCACGATCTTCCTCTGAAAGTGGGGATGATTGCTGCGAAAATGAGGCAGTACAAGCGATTAAGAATAAAAATATCAGGAATATTTGTCTCACAATCTTTTCTTTCATAGATGGTTATTCAGATTTTAAAATTAATAAAAAATTATAAAATCCAAACATTATACAATATTAAAATTAAATTTTACCCCTGATAAAATTATTGAGTATTTGATATTTGTTATATTTGTTAATTAAATATTTTCAAAATATGAAAC
>JBKGZD010000251.1:0-2561 GCA_046545795.1 Bacteroidales bacterium
TGTTTTTGATGAGTACTTTTATTGTCTTGATTAAATCCGGTCACCGGGTAAAATTTTATTCAATAATTATTTATCTTTGACAAAGAGTTCAAAAATAAAATTCATTCGCTATGAAAAAATGGATTATTCCCATCATTATTGTTATAACTGTCGTTGTAGCATTTTTCCTGTTAAAGCCTAAATTTGCCGAAATGAATTATGAGAAGGCAGAGGAATATTATGACACATCAAAATTTGAACAGGCAATTGAAAAATATGACAGAGCCATATGGTATAATGACGAGCAGGGTAAATACTATGCAGGCAGGGCGATGTCTTATGATTCACTTGAGAATTACAGCAAAGCTATTGAGGATTACGACAAGGCAATTGAATTAGATTCCACTTCTCACCAGTTATATCTATACAGGGGATTAACTTATGTTGAGACTGAACAATGGGAAAATGCAAAGGATGACTTTAGTAAAGCAATACAGCTAAATGCAGATTTTAAACCCGCCTATTACAACAGGGGATTAATCGAATTGGACAATGAAAAATATGAGCAGGCTGTGGAAGACCTGTCAGAAGTTATACGCATAGACAGTACTTTTGCAGAAGCATATTTCAAAAGAGGCGCTGCATATCGAGCGCTTGACAGAAAGGAAGATGCTGTGGATGATTATTCCAAAGCACTTGAACTGGGTATGGAAAATAAAAGTGTTTACCAGCAGAGAGTGGAGGCGCGTTCAGATTTAAGTGACTATGAGGGTGCAATAGATGATTATACACGTCTGATTGAAATGTCCGGGGGAAACAAAGACCTTTACTATCAAAGAGGCTATCTTTATTTTCTGATAGAAAATTATGAGAAATCAATTCCTGATTTTACAGAAGTATTACAAGATGATAACAATCATCGGGATGCCCTGTATTATAGAGGTCATTCTTATGCACAAACCAATCAATACAGAAAATCTGCGGAAGATTTTTCTAAAGTCCTGAATATGGAACCTGAGAATGCAAAAGTATATCTCAACCGTGGTCTTGCCCGAATGCACATGGGACAATTTGAGCAAGCCAAACAAGACCTGGAAAACGCAACACAATTCGACCCCAATAACGAAAAAGCTCATTACTTGCTTGGTTTAACATTTGCTAATATGAATGAGCAGGATGAAGCAATAACAGCTTATTCCAAGGCAATAGAACTGGATTCTGCTTATAAAGAAGCATTCTATTATCGCGGTGTTACTAAAGGAGTGCAAAATAAGCACAACGAAGCTTTGGATGACTACAACAGAGCGATAGAACTGGACTCAACCTATGCACAGGCATATTATAACCGCGGCATATCAAAAATTAACATGAATAAATTTGATGAGGGTTGTGCTGACTTTAAAATTGCGCTTGAATACGGACACCAGGATGCAAAAGAAAAGATTGACACCTATTGTGGAAGACATCAATAAAATAAGGATTTAAAATATGATAAAAAGTTTTATACTGCTGTTGGCTTGCATATGTATAATAAATTCCGGACATACCCAGGAGCAAGAAAATTATACTGACGAAATATTCCAGGATTATTTATTTCAGGAAGGTCCAGGCATTAGCATCATTATAATCAAGGATGATGATATTGTTCTACAGGATAATAAAGGTTTTGCCGAAATAGAATCCACCAGGCCGATTGAAGACGATACAAGGTTTAACCTTGGAACCTTAACATCCCAGTTCACTACTATGAGCATAATGATACTCAAAGATGCCGGTGAGCTCAGTTACAAAGATAAAGTCAGCAGTTATATAAAAGAAATGCCGGACTATGCGAAAGAATTAACCATAGAAGATTTACTGGAAGAAAGCTCAGGGCTGCCTTACTTTTCCCTGCAGAAGGACGGGGAACAATATAACACACCAGAAAAAACCCTGGAATTTTTAAACAAGAAGGAAGAGTTGATTTTTGAACCGGGAAAAAAAGATGCCATAAATCCTGTAAATCCAGCTTTATTAACTTTGGTAATTGAAAAAGTTACAGGATCTGATTATCGCAAATTTATCAGTGAGAACATTTTTAAACCACTTGACATGGAGGATTCCGAAGTCTTTAAAGGCGGATGGTTTTATAATATCAAAAATAAAACGACAGGGTACATGAATTCAGGAAATAATGAAGAGGAATCTTTTGAGTCCGTACAGGATATTGACAGCAAAGAATATATGCGAGGAGTTACAGGAATCTATTCTACTCCGGCTGACATGAAGAAATGGGTGAAAGCATGGAATGAAGATACTCTGATTGAAAAAGGAACATTATCAAAAGCTCTGCGCATAGGTTTTATCAGGGGGGCTAAAGAATTTTACGGTTTTGGATGGCGTAAAGGATTCAATAATGGGAAAAAATACTTATACCAGGGCGGAACAGGCTATGGACATACACATATTTTATTAAAAATGCCACCGGAAAACATAGATATCATCATCCTCTCGAATCAACAATCAGTATTCGGAATGAGAAAAAAAGCGTTTGAACTTCTGAATCACTTTAGTGAAGAGGAATATGAAGTAAAATAATGCCG